>CALGWE010000155.1:0-1289 GCA_937935915.1 uncultured Clostridia bacterium | reverse complement strand
TATTTATCTTGAATCTCTTTCACCCTTTTTGCAAAGTACTCAAAAGCTTCTGGCCAAGTAACTTGTTCTAGCTTACCTTCTTTATTCCTAATCATCGGCAATCTAGGATTTTTAAATTCTTTATTTTGCTTATCCAGACTGAGTCCCTTCATGCAACAAAATCCTTGATTAACTGGATAATGTTTTGTAGGAATGACTCTCTCAATGTGATTGTCTTTTACACGAAGTGTTAAATCACACCCTATTGAACAATAGTTACAAGTTGTTTGTACTTCTCGTATCTCTTCCATCTTTTCACCTTTCTTTATGTCTTTTAACTTTTGTTTTAAACATAAATTTCCCAATCACACTCTAAAATATGCTTTTATACAATTTTTAATAGAGACTTTCGTATTAAGTAGTTCACTATTCTTTCAGTCTAACGTATTTTTTTAAGTTTTATCTTTCATAATAAACTTAGTATATTTACAACTTGTTTGAGATATTTGTACTAAAATTTCAACTGGAGGATTTATTATGTCAAAAGAAACTTCTTTTAAAAATAGACTTGAAAGATTACCCGTGCCTATATTACCCACCTTTGTAGGTGTTGTAACATTAAGTAATGTTTTTGCTGCCCCTCTAGGCTATACCTGGATTAGACATATTAGCACATGGGCAGCTATTGTCATATGGTTTTGCTACCTATTTAAAATATTCCTATATCCTAAAACTTGCCTTAAAGAATATAACCTCACTGTGCCTTGTAGCTTATATGCTGGCTTTACTATGATTCTCATGCTAGTTGGTGCTTATCTCTTTACCTATGTACCTTGGCTTGGGAAAGGACTTTGGCTTATTGCAATCATTGTGCATGCTATTCATATTCTTGTTTTTACTTACCTTCATGTGTTCAAAAACTTTAATATTAACAATTTCGTCCCTAGTTGGTTCGTTACTTATAATGGCATTATGGTTGCTGCTGTAGTAGGTAAACCTATGAATATGCCTCTACTTTGCACTGTTATTGTTTACTATGGCATTATTATCTTCGCCATTATGCTGCCTTTTATGATTTATAGATTACTCAAATACCCTATTCAAGACGGTTTTTATCACACTCGCGCCATTGTCCTTGCGCCTTCTAGCCTTTGCCTTGTAACTTATATTAATATCATTGAAAATAAAATTCCTTGGGTTGTCTACGTTTTATATTTCATCGTTTTTTGCTGCCTCATTTTTGTAGTGCTTAACCTTAACAAATTCTTCTCCTTCACCTTCCATCCAGGCTTTGCAGGTATGACTTTCCC
>CALGWE010000154.1:0-1968 GCA_937935915.1 uncultured Clostridia bacterium | reverse complement strand
ACATAAAGCAATTGTTAAAAATCTCTTTTTCATAAATATTCACCACCATAAATATATTAATATATCAAAGTTCTTTCCTTAATAAATAACCTTAATACACTAATATATGATAGTAAATTTTATTACCTATTTCAATGCAAAGCACATAAATTTTTCTATTAAAACTATTTAGAAAAATTATTGTAAATTACATATAATTAAAATTTGGTTAAATTAGCGTAACAAAAGTGTATAAATAAACTATTTTGTTATTAATTTGTTATACTAGTAGTATAACCATATATTAATGAGGATAATTTGTTTTATAAAGGAGAAAAATCATGAAATTAAAGCGAAGAAGTTTAATAGTGCTCTTAAGTACAGTGGCTTTAGCACAAGGACTAGTTTATGGAAATACCTTATCATTAAATTATGATGGGAGCATGCATTTATATGATAAGGCACCTATTACACTTTATGTAAATAACATGGAAGTAACTGCAGGTGTTATGCCACCTGTTCAAATAGATGGATATGTATTAGTACCTATTAGAGAAGTATTTCAAGCATTAGGAGCAACAGTACAGTGGAAAAGCAGTGAGAAGAAGGTCTATATTGAAAAAGATAATTCACTCATTGTACTAGAACTAAATAGTAAAGAAGCCTGGGTAAATGGTGAAATCAAGGAAATGGACATAGCACCTAAGGAAATTAGTGAAACATTAGGTTATGACGTAGAGTGGTTAGGTGTAGAACGCACAGTACATATTAAAGAAAAAAATACGGTGTTAGATAGCAATTTAAATGCAGGAACCATTAATCAAGGTATAAATAATGGGGAAATAAGTAATGACTATATACAGGAAGCAGATAGTTTAAAAGATGAAATAAGTACAGTGTTCCCATTTTTACAATATGATAGTAATATGCAAAAGCTGACTTTAGTAAGCGTATCAGGTTTAAGTAGTCAAGATATTATGATAACAAATGATTATAATAAACATAAGATTACATTTAATATGAATAGTGGTATCTTAGAAGGCATTGAAGCTGGTAGCTGGCAAGGTAAGTTAGGCTACTTAAAATCAGTCAAGGTTACGAATACAGATATGGGCGCACAAATGGTAGTGGAAACTAATCGTTTATGTGAGACAATTTTAACGGAAGACCAAAACGGTATTACAATTTCATTTGTAAAGCCAAATGAAAAGTATGACAAAATCATTGTAATTGATCCAGGACATGGTGGGGATGATAGTGGGACGAGAAGCAATGGGGTTAATGAAAAGGATTTAACACTTTCTTATGGTAAGGCATTGTACAACTTATTAGAAAATAATGAAGACATTAAGGTCTATATGACAAGGCCAGAAGATTATTATGCTACAGAAGGAGATGGGGTAGTAGGTAAACAATATCCTACATTAAACATGCGTGTGGCATTATCTAATGAAATTTCACCAGATATGTATATCAGTGTCCATGTAAACTATGCAACTACTGCTTCAGCAAGTGGTATAGAAACTTATTACTATACATCTTCTGATAAACGTGGACAGACTTTTGCGAATATGGTACAAAATGCTTTGGTAGAGGAGTTTGGTTTGCGTGATCGTAAGACTAAACATGGGGATTTATATGTGGTACGTGAAACCAATGATCCAGCTATATTAATTGAAACAGGTTTCATTAGTAATGATACTGATTTTAGTACAATTACAGCGCCAGATTATCCAGAACGCTTTGCAAATGTAGTTTATGAATGTATTTTAGAGTATTACAACAGAGGACTTAATTAACAATAAAAGTAAAAAGACAAGATATTTGTAAAGAAATACCTTGTCTTTTTTTTTCTGAGCGTGAAGAAAAATGGAAATATAAGGCTTATACTATCTGAAACTATGCAACAAAAACAATAAAATATAATATAAAATTATATAAAATTTATAAAAAATTATACAAAAAAATAAAATAACATTATGTTCGCTT
>CALGWE010000153.1:0-1969 GCA_937935915.1 uncultured Clostridia bacterium | reverse complement strand
CTGAATATCACTAGGTAATTTACGCGCTCTATCTAACAATCCTTGCACAGTTTGCTGAATCATACGGGCTTCTGCTTTCTCCCAAGAATCTTCACCTAAAAGCTCATCTGGTAATTTATTATCAAAATATTCACCAAGTGGTCCATTTTGTTCTTTAGGACCTGCACTTGAATAGGCATTAATAATAACTGGTGGTGTTTTATATACAACTGTTTGCTTTCCTATATGTCCCATTGTCTGTCTCCTATTTTACAAAGTAATATATAATCCCAATCACAACACTGGCTATGGTGCCATAAACAATTACTGGTCCTGCAATTGTAAAAAGTTTTGCACCCATACCATAAATAAAACCTTCTTTTTTATATTCCATAGCAGAAGCTACCATAGAGTTTGCAAATCCAGTGATAGGGATCAGTGCGCCTGCTCCCCCAACTTTTCCAATATTATCATATACATTAAAAGCCGTTAAAATCGCACTAATAAGTATAAGGGTAATCGTACTTAATGTGGCTGATTCTTCAAATGCAAGTCCAAAGTACATATAAATATCAATGAAAGCTTGCCCAATAATACAAATAAGACCACCTATTAAAAAAGCTTTTATGGAATCACTCCATACATTATTCTTAGGCGTATTTTGATCTACAATATTTTGATACTCACTTTTAAACTGATTCATATTTGCCATAATCTCACGCTCCTTTTAATCAAATAAGTTCTAAAAATATAGGATATAAGTAATAATATAGTGCACCTACAAGCTTTCCTGCCGCAAAGGCATACACTACTAGTGTAATACCTTTTTTAAGCTTAATACGCCGATCTAAAATAGGCATAACATCTAAAACTTCTGCAAGCGCAATAATGAGTACAGCAGCAAAATTTCCTGCAGCAAATCCAAAAATAGCAATCAAAAAGCTTGGTAACTTAATTTCTATTGTCCACATGGATAAAATTGCACCTAATATAGCACCTGCTGTAATGGCATTTTCATAAAATGCTGCATGATGTCCTGTTTTTGTGCGATAACTCATCAGTGGTACAATCCCAATCACACTAATAAAAGCAACGACCCCACCTGCTAACATGCCACCTGCACCAAATCCAATTAATATTCTTGGCACTATAGTAAGTGTTTCTCGCATTAAGGCTCACCTCTTCTTTTATCTGTTAAATTATCAATCTCTGTATCCTCTGCATCTCTTTCATACATGGCAATCTCTATTTGCATAGGACTTGGATCTTCTGTAATTTTCTTTCTTCCTAAGTGATTAAAGAAATAAATAACCCCTGTAGCAATGCCTATGGCATAGGGTACTGTAATCAAGTTAGGTTGCTTCACCTCTTTACCTGTAAAAATACGATTAATAATAATAAAGGTTTCACCTAAAGAAGTATCTGTATTATAGGTCATAATGGCAACTAACGCCCCTGCAAAAACAATAATCGCTACGCCAATTACCTTACACCATTCCAAAATAGTATTAGGCTTTGTAACCTTAGGATGATACTCAATAACAACATCTGGGTCTCCTACACTTTGTACATCTGCATTAGGATAGTTACTCCAAATCTTATTAATAATATCAATAATGGTAATGACAAATTTCCCTTTATGTTTTGTATCCGGAATATTATAAATTTGCATATTATCTATAGTAGCTTTCACCATAGGTGGTGCTGCTACATCTGCAATATCACCTATTTTAACTTTTTGCCTATTCTCTATTGTAGTACGTTTATATGCTCTTACATAAACCGTACACTTTTGCATATCCATAGTGACTTCCCCCTTCTACAAATACGCCATTTTTATATTCAGCCTTATGGCTGCCCCCCAAATATACATAAGTTAAACACCCACTAATAAGGGCAAGCCCTATAAGCGTTATAATAAATGCTTTCTTTTTCATCATCTTACCTCCCTAAAAAACATCGTATTACTTATTCATAGTTTTACCTTTTA
>CALGWE010000152.1:0-1067 GCA_937935915.1 uncultured Clostridia bacterium | reverse complement strand
GATAATAAGTAATATGATTGTAGATGCTAATGATATTGATGTGACTATATTGGGACGTTCATCAGACCTTAATGATTATACTAAGGAGCAGTTAGCTGCACTTATTGAAGACAATCCAGCTGGTCAAGATGATGAATGTACACCTTTTATACTCATTCGTGATATTGGCCAGGCACCAGCAGAGGCGTATGTACCTATAGAAGCGAGCGTGGCACCTATATATGGCGCGTAGATGAATTAATCGTATAAAAATTTAATAAAAGTGAATAATAGTAGCATTAAAATGTAAAGTATTAAGCTGTGATATGTATAAAGGAGAAAGTTTATGCTACTTATTCAAAATGGTAAAATTCTTACCATGACAGGAAAGGTCTATGAAAGTGGAGAAGTATTAATAGAAAATGGTAAAATAAAAGCAGTAGGTGAACAGATTACTTCAGTACCAGAAGACACAGAGGTGTTAGATGTTCATGGGGCATGGGTTATGCCAGGCATTATTGAAGCCCATTGTCATGTGGGAATTACGGAGCAGAAAAAGGCTTTTGAAGGGGATGATAGCAACGAAACGGTAGACCCTGTGACACCTCAATTAAAAGCCATTGACGGAATTAATCCTATGGATGCAGCTTTTGATGATGCAGTTAAGGCTGGCATTACAGGGGCGATGATTGGTCCAGGAAGCTCAAATGTAGTAGGCGGACAATTCGTTTTTATGAAAACGAAAAGCCGCATTGTAGATGAGCTTGTTGTATTAGAGCCAGCAGCTATGAAGGTGGCGCTGGGTGAAAATCCTAAAAAGAATTATAGTGATCAACAAAAATCACCTGTAACACGTATGGCAATAGGGGCTCTGTTAAGACAGGCCTTATTTGAAGCAAAGGAATATAAACAGAAAAAAGAAGCTGCTCAAAAAGTCAATAAAGATTTTGAATTAGATTTTAAAAAAGAATGTTGGCTGCCAGTTTTAAATAAAGAAATTCCACTTAAAATACATGCCCATCGCGTGGATGATATTTTAACGGCACTACGTATTGCCAAGCTTTTTGAGGTGAATATTACCCTAGATC
>CALGWE010000151.1:0-11676 GCA_937935915.1 uncultured Clostridia bacterium | reverse complement strand
CTATAATTACCATATTTATCCTTTACATAATTAAAGATTAACTA
This sequence comes from uncultured Clostridia bacterium, assembly GCA_937935915.1. Classification (GTDB taxonomy): domain Bacteria; phylum Bacillota; class Clostridia; order Lachnospirales; family Cellulosilyticaceae; genus Cellulosilyticum. The sequence goes on along the minus strand of CALGWE010000151.1, from coordinate 11,632 downwards.
GCACATGTCGTTAAGATGTTAGATGAGTTTAGACTAATTACCAAATATTTATTAGGGGAATATTAACCGTACATCTTGACGTTAGAAAACAAATCTTTTATACTGATTACAGTGCTTGTTTACATTTCTATAAATGAATGTAAATATTTTTTTATTTGTGTGAGATAGATAATCATCCGTTTGATTATTTATCATTTTAATGTGCATATTGTGTGGTAACTTATCCCAAAAAGGAGGTAACGCACAATGAAAATGACTTTCCAACCAAAGAAACGTCAAAGAAGTAAAGAACATGGTTTTCGTAAAAGAATGAGAACTAAAAACGGTAGAGCGGTAATAGCTAGAAGAAGAGCAAAAGGTAGAAAAAAATTAACAGCATAAAACAAGGCCGCTTTTGTGGCCTTGTTTTGCTATAGAAATTTAGGAGCATTTTTTATGAAATATGCAGAATCACTAAAGAAAAACTACGAGTTTAGAGTAGTGTATAGAAGAGGAAAATCTTTTGCTAACAAGTATTTAGTTGTATATAAATTAAAAAATAATAAGCCTGGTAATAGACTGGGTATATCGGTTAGTAAAAAAGTTGGGAATAGTGTTGTACGTAGCCGTACGACTAGACTCATTAGAGAAAGTTATAGATTAAACGAAGAAAATATTGAAAAACAAGGCTGGGATTTTGTTATAGTAGCAAGATCTAATGCTAATGGAGCGTCCTATCAGGACATTTCTTCCGCACTTATTCATTTGTTAAAACAACATAGGGTATATGGCAAACAAGAAGATTTATAATAGATTTACAAGAATAGGCTATAATTGCTACGAAGGGACTGGTGAAGATGAAAAACTTACCTAAAAAAGTAGCACTTTTACTTATTAGATTTTATCAAAAAGGAATATCCCCCATGTTGGGAGGAAACTGTAGATTCTATCCAACATGTTCACAATATACTTACGAAGCAATACAGATTCATGGTTTTTTAAAGGGAACATTTCTAGGAATAAAAAGGATTCTTAAATGCCAACCACTTCATCCTGTAATGTATGATCCAGTACCAGAGAAGAAAGTGAAGCTGAGTAAAAAGCAACCTTAATGTTAAAACAACATGGATGTTGTTAAGAAAAAATTAGGAGGAAACGAATGAGTCTTATTAATCAATTTTTTGGGGCAATACTTAATGTAATTTTTGAAGGGGTAACCCTTATATCTCCAGAAGCAGCACTTGGGATTTCAATTATTTTATTTACATTAGTAGCACGTGTTTTAATGACACCTTTACAATTGTCTTCACAAAGAACAAGTAGAGGTATGAGTAAAATTCAGCCTGAAATGCAAAGAATACAAAACAAGTATAAAAATAAAAAGGATCAGCAATCTCAAATTCAGATGAGTCAAGAGATGCAAGCTTTATATAAGAAGTATAAAATCAATCCTTTTGCTGGATGTTTACCATTATTAATTCAATTTCCATTAATTATTGCGTTATTTAATGTGCTTCGTACACCAGCGCAATACATTAATAAATTAACAAATGTATATCATCAAATGGCAGAAATTGTTACTACTAATATTGCAAATTATCAAGGTTTATTACAACCATTTGCAGATTCAGTGTATATCAATTCTCGTCAACAATATGATTTATCACAAGTGGATGGCGTATCTCAATTTTTAAGCCATTTAACAACAACACAATGGAATGAATTTTTACAAAGCGCCGGTACTGTACCAGGTCTAGAACAAGTTTTCCAATTAAAACACAGCTATGAGACATTTTTAACAATGAACGTAGTAGATACACCTAAATTACTTATAAGTTCAGGAATGTGGTTAGCAATCCTTGTACCTATTATTGCAGGTGCATCAACATATATTTTCTCTAAGATTACTATGGCAGCAAATGGTGCAATGCAAAGTTCTGCATCAGGTGAACAAAATCCTGCTGAATCTATGATGAAAACAATGAATATTGTAATGCCTGTTATGACAGCATTCATGTCTTACACTATGCCAATTGGTTTAGCACTTTACTGGATTGCAGGTAATGTGATTATGATGGGGCAACAGTGGGTTGTAAACAAAATGCTTGCTAAGCAAGATGAAAAAATGGAAGCGCAACTTAAAAAAGACCGTGAAGAAGCTCTTAAGAGTGGCAAAATTACGACTAAGAAAGTAAGAAAAAGAGTACCAGTTCAAAAAACTGATAATACTGATCAAGACAACCTAAAATAGCAGTAAAGTGAAGTGGTAAAAGTAAGCCAGCAAATTTACAAAGGTTGGGGGTATAAACATGAGAAGTGTTGAAAAAGTAGGTAAAACTGTTAATGATGCTGTAACAGAAGCATTAATAGAGTTAGGTGCGAGTACAGAGGAAGTAGATATTGAGATTATTACAAAAGGCTCAAAAGGGTTATTAGGATTTGGGGCAAGAGCTGCCAAAGTTAGAGTAACACTTAAAGCACCAACAGAAGTTGAACCACAAATTGAAGTGATACCTGAAGTTAAAGAAGATGTTAAAGTTGCTAATGCAAATAAAGTAACTGAAACGGTGGCACCACCAAAACCAAATAAAGTTAAGAATGAAGAAAAAAAGGATTCAGAAGATGCTGTAGTAGTGACTAAAGATGAATTAGCACATGTACAAGCATTAGCAGAAGAGTTTTTATATAAGCTTTTAAAAGAGATGAATATTGAAGCAACTGTTAAGTCTGAAGTAGTTAATAACAACAGATTAAGCATAGGCTTTGAAGGTAAAAGTATGGGTGTTATTATCGGTAAACGAGGCGAGACATTAGATGCGATTCAATATATTGTTAATATTGTTGCAAATAAAGGACGTACAGAGTATGTTAAGATTATGCTAGATACAGAAAACTATAGAGCAAGAAGAGAGGAGACTCTTAAGAAGCTTGCATATAAGTTAAGTAAGAAAGCACAACAAAGTAAAAAGCCAATTATATTAGAACCAATGAATCCATATGATAGAAGAATTATTCATTCAGCTTTGCAAGATAGTAAAATTGTAAAAACGCATAGTGAAGGTAAAGAACCATTTAGACGCGTGGTTATTACACCAAACTATCAAAATAAATCATACAGATAAACCCAGTTCTATACTGGGTTTTTTATTTAGAAAGGACTTAGATTTTATGTTATTTGAAGATACTATAGCAGCTATATCTACACCTGTAGGGATAGGTGGCATTGGAATTATTAGAGTAAGTGGGAATGATGCGATTAGCATAGTTGATAAAATTTTTAGAGCGGCAAATAAAAAATCACTAGTTGACGTAGATTCCCATACAATTAACTATGGACATATCGTTAATAAAGATGGTAAGGTTTTAGATGAAGTTTTAGTTATGCTCATGAAAGGACCTAGAACTTTTACTAGAGAAGATGTTATTGAGATTAACTGCCACGGAGGTCCAGTGCCACTTAATGCTGTTCTCATGGAAGTAATCAGCGCAGGTGCTAGAATTGCAGATAGTGGAGAATTTACAAAGCGTGCATTCTTAAATGGACGTATTGACCTTGCTCAAGTAGAAGCCATTATGGACGTTATTGAGGCTAAAACAGAGTTATCATTATCACAAGCTATTGGTCAATTAGAGGGTAATTTATCTAAAAGCATTAAGGAATATCAAGACTTATTAATTCAAATTATTGCACGTATTGAGGTTTCTATTGATTACCCAGAATATGATCAAGATGAACCAATCACAGAGGAGTTTGATAAGGAACTTGAAGAGCTTCTTGCTAAGCTTCAAAGACTTTTAAAAACAGCAGATACAGGTAAAATGATTCGTGATGGTGTTAAAACTGCTATTGTAGGTAGACCTAATGTTGGTAAATCATCATTACTTAATGCATTATTAGAAGAAAATAAAGCAATTGTTACAGATATCCCAGGAACAACAAGAGACGTTGTAGAGGCATACCTTAATGTAGATGGCATTCCATTCCAATTATTAGATACAGCAGGAATTCGTGAAACAGATGATGTTGTAGAACGTATTGGGGTAGAAAGATCAAAAACATCTATTGAAGAAGCGGATCTTGTATTAATGTTAGTAGATAGTAATGCAGGTTTATTAGAAAAAGATTTAGAGATTTTAGAACAGATTAAAGATAAAAAAGTTATCTATGTACTTAATAAAATAGACTTAGATAATAATATTACCGAGGAAATGTTCAAAGAACACTTTAGTAATGGAACAGTTGCACGTATTTCAGCAAAAGAACAAAGTGGCTTAAATGAATTACGTACAGAAATGAAAAACTTTGTAATTAAAGGCAATACTTCAATTAGCAACGAAGCAACTATTTCTAACCAAAGACAAAAACAAGCTCTTATTAATGCAATTAAGAGTTTAGAGAAGGTATTAGATGCAATTGCTTGTGGATTACCAGAAGATTGCTTAGCGATAGATTTACATGATGCCTATGGACATTTAGGGATGATTGTAGGAGAATCATTAAAGGAAGAAATTATTGATCAGTTATTCAGTAGATTTTGTTTAGGAAAGTAGGAGAAGAAAATGACTTATATTGCAGAAACGATAGACGTTGCAGTTATAGGTGGAGGACATGCTGGTTGTGAAGCGGCGCTTGCTACAGCTCGTATGGGCCATAAAACATCTATGTTTACAATGTCATTAGATAGCATTGCAATGATGCCATGTAACCCTAATGTAGGGGGAACATCAAAAGGGCATCTTGTAAGAGAAATTGACGCACTTGGCGGAGAGATGGGTAAAAATATTGATAAAACATATATCCAATCTCGTATGTTAAATACAGCTAAAGGGCCAGCTGTTCACTCATTACGTGCACAAGCTGATAAAGTGAAATATAGCCACACAATGAAAGAAGTACTTGAGCAAACAGAAAACTTAACTATTAGACAACAAGAGATCGTAGAAGTTCAAGTTGAAGGTGGCAAAGTAAAAGCGGTTGTTACAAGTACAGGTGCAGTGTATCCTTGTAAAGCAGTAGTACTTGCTGGAGGAACTTATGTGCGCTCAAGATGCCTCACAGGCGAGCATATTGAGCATACAGGGCCTAATGGACTTAAGACATCAAATGCACTTAGTGATAGCTTAAAAGCGTTAGGAATCGAACTCAGACGCTTTAAAACAGGTACACCAGCCAGAGTAGATGCAAGAACAGTAGATTTCTCTGTAATGGAACCTCAACATGGTGATGAACGTATTGTACCATTCTCTTTCGAAAACAAAGAAGATGATATTAAACGTGAACAATTCCCTTGTTATTTAACTTACACAAATGAAAAAACACATCAAATCATTCGTGATAATTTACATCGTTCACCAATGTATTCTGGTGTAATCGAAGGGGTTGGACCAAGATATTGTCCATCAATTGAAGATAAGGTAGTAAGATTTGCAGATAAAGAAAGACACCAAGTATTTATTGAGCCAGAAGGTGAAAATACTACAGAGATGTATGTTCAAGGTATGAGTTCTTCATTACCAGAAGAAGTACAATTAGAAATGCTTCGTTCTATCAAAGGATTAGAAAATGTACAGGTTATGAGAACAGGTTATGCCATTGAATATGATTGCATCAATCCAATGCAATTAAAACACTCATTAGAGTTTAAAAATATTGAAGGTTTCTTCAGTGCTGGACAAATGAACGGAAGTTCAGGATATGAAGAAGCTGCAGCTCAAGGATTAGTAGCTGGTATTAATGCTGCGCTTAAAGTTGAAGGCAGAGAACCTATGATTATTGACCGTTCAGAAGGTTATGTAGGGGTTTTAATTGATGATTTAGTAACTAAAGAAACAAGAGAACCTTACCGTATGATGACTTCTAGAGCTGAATACAGACTTCTTTTAAGACAAGATAATGCGGATCTTAGACTTACACAAAAAGGTTACGAAGCAGGCCTTATCTCTGAAGAAAGATATGCAAAATTCGTAGCAAAAAGAGAAGCTATTGAAGCTGAACTTGAAAGATTAAAAACAGTATTCGTAGGAACAAGTGAAAAGGTACAAGCTATTTTAGAAGCAAAAGGTAGTACATTACTTCGTTCAGGTATTTCTTTAAGTGAAGTCTTAAAAAGACCAGAACTTGAGTATGATGATTTCAAGGAAGTAGATACAGATAGACCAGAACTTCCATTAGAAGTTATTGAACAAGTTATGATTGAACTTCGTTATGAAGGATATATTGTAAGACAACAACGTCAAGTAGAACAATTTAAACGTCTTGAACGTCGTTTAATTCCAGAAGATATCAACTATGATGATGTTTATAGCTTAAGACTTGAAGCAAAACAAAAACTTGAACAAGTAAGACCTATTTCAATTGGTCAAGCTTCTCGTATTTCAGGAGTTTCACCAGCTGATATTTCTATGTTATTAGTATACTTAGAACAAAAAGGTCGTATGGAAAAAGCTCAAAACAGTGAAAAAGAGGAATGTTAATGGATCAAAGAGAGTTATTAGTTAATGGTGCAAGAGAGCTGGGTGTAGAGCTCTCAGAAAGACAAGTAGAACAGTTTATGATGTATAAGGCACTTTTACAAGAGTGGAATGAGAAAATGAATTTAACGGCTATTACAGAGGATATAGAGGTTATTACAAAACATTTCTTAGACTGTATGACAGTAAATAATGCTTTAGACATGAGTGAAGAAAGAACTGTAATTGATATTGGAACAGGAGCAGGATTCCCTGGTCTTGTAATGAAAATTGCCTTTCCAAATTTAAAAGTAACTTTAGTAGATGCATTAAAGAAAAGATTAGTTTTCTTAGAAGAAGTAATTTCTAAATTAGAACTTACAGATATCGAATGTATCCATTCTAGAGCAGAGGATTTAGGAAAAAATAAGGCGTATAGAGAAGGCTTTGATATTTGCGCATCTAGAGCTGTAGCGAACTTAGCTGTACTTAGTGAATATACATTACCATTCGTAAAAGTAGATGGCTATTTAATCGCTTTAAAAGGTCAAAAATTAGATGAAGAATTAGAGCAAGGTAAGAAAGCTATTAAAATCTTAGGTGGAGCATTAGATCAAGTTGTAGATGCTAAAGTACCATTTACAGATTTAAATCATAAAATCGCTAAAATTAAAAAGGTAAAGCCGACTGCTAATAAGTATCCTAGAAAAGCAGGAGAACCAACAAAAGCACCTTTAGGTGTGGAAAAATAACTAATAAAGGAAGCTATCAGATAAAAATACTGATAGCTTCTTTTTTATGAAATGATTGTGGATAATTAGATAAAAGTTAAGGTATAAGGTAGTCACAATTTATAAACAAGAAATAAAATGTATGTAAATAGTTATTCACATAGTAAAAAGATATTGAGGATAACTGTGGAAAACAAATAGCATTATGAGAAGTTAAAAATGGAATTGTAAATATGTTTTGCTACAGGTTGATGAATAAATTTAAGGATTACATAAGAAATAGGGGGTAATAGAAGAGAAAAAAGCTTGTAGAAGTAGGATAAGAGGAAAAAAATAGCCCTAAATGCCCAAAAAATCAAAAAATTTAAAATCGCGACCTCGCTTCGCGAGGTATTAAGGTATATCAAAGTAATAAAAGTAGAGATAATCCATAAGAAGATTAGTAAATAATATGCGGCGGCGGGAGGGGAGAGGGGATAAGAATATGGTAGTAAATAAGGTATAAAAGGTGTGGAAGTAATAGGAAAAATACAAGTTTAATTTTGTGGATAAAAAATTAATGAGATAGAGTAAGAAAGAGTTGTGGATAAAAGAGATATATTTTATAAATAAAAAAGCTATCCACAGAATCAACAAGTTTTACACAGGAGCAAACTATTTGACTTTATATGTGGATAGCTTAGGGAGAATTGTGAATGATTTTGTATGAATATAGTTTTTAAAAGTAAAATATGCTATACTGATAAGTAGCAAAACGTTATTTTAGAGGGGAGCAGAATAAATGCAAAAAGATTTAAAGATAGAAAATGTTGCTGTAGATCGTGTTAGACCAAATCCTTATCAGCCAAGAAAGGTTTTTTCTGATGCCGCTCTACAAGAACTTGCAAATTCTATTTTAGAACATGGATTAATGCAACCTATTACTGTAAGAATGGTAGGCGATTCATATGAACTTATTGCAGGTGAAAGAAGATTAAAAGCTTCTAAATTAGCAGGTCTTCAAACAATCCCAGCAGTTATAGTTGAAGTGAATACCAAGGACAGTGCAGTACTAGCCCTTATTGAAAACTTGCAACGTGAAAACTTAAACTTTTTAGAAGAAAGCCAAGCATATCATACGATTATGCAGGACTATGGATATACACAACAAGAGTTAGCTAATACATTAGGCAAAAATCAATCAACAGTTGCTAATAAACTAAGAGTCTTAAAGTTGTCATCAACAATCCAAAAACTTTTAATTGAAAATAACCTAACTGAAAGACATGCGAGAGCATTATTAAAATTACCAGATGAAAAATTCCAATTGGTAGCTCTTGAAAAGATTATTAAACAGGAACTTAATGTGAAAAAATCAGAGCAACTGATAGAACAAATGTTAGTAGATATTACAAGAGAAAATATGATTCAACATAAAGCAAATCAAAAGGTTAAATCATATGTTAAAGATATGAGGCTTGTAACAAATACGATTACACAAGCTGTAAGTATGATTCAAAAAGCAGGTGTAGATGCAAAATACACTATGAAAGAACAAGAAGACGGATATGAAATCAGAATTAAAATTCCTCTTAATTAAATTAGAGAAAAGTAAGGGATTATTTATAAAGGCAGCTACTCAAAATTAAAGTAGCTGCTTTTTAAAGGAATAGGTTAATCTATCTTTAACATTACCTTATTTTAAAAATATAAAAATAAGGCAATGCTAAAGATAGATAACTATGTTCTTTGAATGGAAAACTTGCTATGAAATAGATATTTAGTTACAATATAATAATATAAAATAAGGTCGAAGGAGCATAAAAATGAAAGATTTTAAATTAGAAATCGCACAACTTTTAAATGAAAAGATTAGCAGCTTATCAGTAGATGAAATCTACAGCATGATTGAAGTTCCAGGAAATGCAGCAATGGGAGATTATGCATTCCCTTGCTTTAAATTAGCAAAAGAGTTAAGAAAAGCACCTCCAATGATTGCAAAAGATATTGTTGATGAATTCGGTGAAGTAGATTTCTTAGATAAAGTAGAAAACGTGAATGCATATATTAACTTCTTTGTAAACAAAGTAGAATTTGTAAGAGAAGTTCTTACAGACGTATTAACAGAAAAAGAAACATACGGTTTCGCAAAAGAGAAAAACTTAGGAAATGTAGTAATTGACTATTCATCACCAAACATTGCAAAACCATTCCACGTAGGACACTTACGTTCAACTGTAATCGGAAACAGTTTATATCAAATTTTCGAAGCACTTGGTTATAACTGTGTAGGGGTTAACCATTTAGGTGACTGGGGAACTCAATTTGGTAAATTAATCGTAGCTTACAAAAAATATTCTAGTAAAGAAGAAATCGAAGAAAAAGGTATTTCTGAGTTACTTAGAATCTACGTATTATTCCACGATGAAGCTAAAGAACATCCAGAAATGGAACAAGAAGCTAGAAACTACTTCACAAAAATGGAACAAGGTGATGAAGAATCATTAGCATTATGGAGATGGTTCAAAGAAGTAAGTTTAAAAGAATTTGAACGTGTTTATAAATTATTAGGTGTAGAATTTGATAGCTTTAATGGTGAAGCATTCTACAATGATAAAATGGATGCAGTTATTAAAGAAATGGAAGACAAAGGTCTTATTGAAGTAGACGAAGGAGCTAAATTAGTTCGTTTAGATGAAGAAAACATGGCACCATGTTTAATTACTAAAAATGATGGTAGTTCATTATATGCAACTCGTGATATCACAGCTGCTGAGTACCGTAAAAAAACATACGACTTCAAAAAATGTATCTATGTTACAGCTCTTCAACAAAACCTTCACTTTGCTCAATGGTTCAAAGTAATTGAAAAAATGGGTCATGAGTGGCATAAAGATTTAGTACACGTACCATTTGGTATGGTAAGTATGGAAGATGGCGCTAAACTTTCTACAAGAAATGGTAATATTATTTTCTTAGAAGATATTTTAAGAGAAGCTGTAGATAAAACAAAACAAATTATTGAAGAAAAAAATCCAGGTCTTGAGAATAAAGAAGAAGTTGCTAGACAAGTAGGTATCGGGGCAATCGTATTCGATGATATGTATAACAACATTATTAAAGATATTCAATTCTCATGGGAAAGAGCATTAGACTTCAATGGAGAAACAGGTCCATACGTACAATATGCTCATGCTAGAGCTTGCAGCGTACTCCGTAAAGCTGGTATCGAATTAGATAGCATTCCTAACTTCGATATAGATTACACAGTACTTGCAGATGAATCAACAGTAGCATTAATTAAAGAAATTGCAGATTTCAAAACTACAATTAAAGAAGCTGCAAATAAATATGAACCATCATACATTGCTAGATATGCAGTAGATGTAACGCAAGCGTTTAACAAATTCTACAACGAAAATCCAATACTTGTAGAAGATGAAAAAGTTAAAAATTCACGTTTAGCAATCGTTGTTGCAACTAAGTATGTTCTTAAAAATGCATTAGCATTATTAGGAATCTGTGCACCAGTACAAATGTAATTTAAATAATAAATTATTTTACCAGGTAAAAGAAAGAGATAGAAATAAACTATAAGTTTGTTTCTATCTCTTTTAAGTTTAAGTTATTATAGTTAAAGATTTATTTCAGTAAATATATTAAAATAAGGATATAGTAGTAAACTAAAATAGATATAGTTTCAATTCTAAATCTAGGTATATATGAAAGGGAAGGTTTTATGCAAGAAGAAAAAGAAATGAAGTTTAAGACCACTATTAATAAAGAGGATTATCGTTCAATGGTATACTTTAATGTATTTACTAAAACTAAGATTAGAGCAATATTATTTGTATTAATTAGCTTAATAGTAATTACAGAATTAGTATTAAACTTTTTAGGAATCTACGAAATAGAAGGATTTTATTTATACTTTGATTATTTTGCAGTAGCCGTTTTAGTTTTATTACCAATAGAAGTAGAACTTATATGTAGAAAGATGATAAAAACAGATAAATGTAGTTTGGGTATAGAAAAAGAAATTACTATTAATAATGAAGGAATTATATGTATAGATCAGAATTCTAATAGTAAATTTGAATGGTCATTAATGTATAGGGCATATGAAAGTAATCAGTACTTTTTAATATTTATAAATGCACAACAAGTATTTATTATTCCTAAACAAGATTTAAAAGAAAATGAAATTAAAGAACTTCGTACAATTATTAATAGAAAACTTCTAAGCAAAAACAAATTAAAGAGAAAATAATAAAAGTATAAAGCAAAATGTTCCACGTGAAACACTTTAGGTAGTGTTTCACGTGGAACATTTTTATATGACAAAATATAATTAGTAGAGGACAAAAATATCTATGCACATATTAATGAAGAGATATTATACTAATCCTAATTATTCAATTTATAAACAATAAGATTGGTAAAAAATTATAAATAAAAAGTATGGTGGTAATTAATTAATGATAAATATATAC
>CALGWE010000150.1:0-2333 GCA_937935915.1 uncultured Clostridia bacterium | reverse complement strand
AGAGTATACTTGTTTATTGCGTACCTATAAGGAATTGAAACATTATCTTTTCTCTAAAGATAATCTCTTTAGTATTAGACTGTTTATTGCGTACCTATAAGGAATTGAAACTTGTTTACAAGCAAGTCAGCAACCATCAATTCTTCAGTTTATTGCGTACCTATAAGGAATTGAAACACTTTTCTTTACTGCTACCATAAATACCTATATCTCGGTTTATTGCGTACCTATAAGGAATTGAAACTCCAACAAGTAGTCATGTGACCATTCAAGAGCCACTTCGTTTATTGCGTACCTATAAGGAATTGAAACAAGAAGCCACTAATATATTGTCTTTTAAAAAGGCGATATACTTAGTGGCTTTAGTTTTTAAAATTTTTAATATACTGTTGTATAAAAGAATGATATCAAGGAAATAACTTAACTAGATTTTAAAGTTAAAGGAGATGCTAAGGTGAATATTACGGGGAGTATATTAAATAGTTATATGGTTTGCCCTAGACAAGCTTGGATGGGTGCACATGGCATTAGTGGCGATAAGGATAATGACTTGCTACGAGAAGGGTTATATATTCATGAACAAGCCTATCAAAGAAATCATGATAAGGAAAAAGTCTTTGGAAATAATGTAATAGATACAATTCAAAATAAAGAAGGAAAGTTAATTATTGGGGAAGTTAAGAAAAGTTCTAAATGTATAGAAAGTGCAAGAATGCAACTTTTGTATTATTTATATGATTTAAAGCAGCAGGGAATAGAAGCAGAGGGAAAGTTACAATTTCCAGAAGAAAAAAGGATAGAGTCAGTTATTTTAGATGAAGAAGGAGTTCGTAAGGTTGAGCAAACTTTATTAGAATGTGAAGCAATTATATCTCAGGAGAAGCCTCCAAAACCTAGATGGATAGGGTGTTGTATGAAATGTTCTTATTGTGAATGTTGTTATGCATAAGGGGGGAAAGTATGAAACAAACAGTTTATATTATGAGTAAGGGCGAATTAAAACGTAAAGCTAATACATTATATTTAGAGGGAGAAGAAGAAGGATATTATATACCTATTAATGATATCAAGGAGTTGTTCATAATAGGAGAAGTAAATGTAACTAAGAAAGCATTAGAATTATGTACGAAACATCAGGTGATATTACATTTTTATAATTTTTATGAGTATTATGTAGGGAGCTATTATCCAAGAGAGCATTATAATTCAGGTTATATGATATTAAAGCAAGCTGCACATTATTTAGATGAAAATAAAAGAAAAATACTTGCTCAGAAATTTATCCAAGGGAGTGCTAAAAATATACTTAAAATACTGCAGTATTATTATTCAAGAGGTAAGAGTGTATTGGAGATAAAGGAAAAGATAGAGGCATTATTAGAAACATTAGAACCAAGGTTAGAGATAGAACAAATGATGGCAATAGAAGGTCAAATTCGTGAAACATATTATAGTGCATTTGATATTATCTTAGATAATAAAGATTTTTCTTTTGATAAACGTACAAAAAGATTACCACAAAATCAGCTTAATAGTTTAATAAGTTTTGGAAATACATTACTGTATAATTGTGTATTAAGCGAGATTTATAATACACACCTTGATCCTAGAATTGGTTATTTACACAGTACAAATAATAGACGTTTTACACTTAATTTAGATGTGGCAGAAATATTTAAGCCTGTATTAGTTGATCGTGTAATATTTAGTTTAATATCTAAAAATATGTTGAAACCTAAGCATTTTAGTCATACAGTACAAGGCGTGTTAGATATTTATACAAAAATGGGAAGAACGTTTACAAGCGACGATTATGCATAAAAAGTTAAATAGGCAAGTTTCATATCGTACACTTATTAGATTAGAGTTATATAAATTGCAAAAACACATCATGGAAGAACAAGAATATAAACCATTTGTAAGTGCATGGTAGGAGGGTGTTATGTTTGTCATATTAGTATACGATATTAATGAGAAACGCGTGGCAAAGGTACTCAAAATAGCTAGAGAATATCTTACCTGGATTCAAAATTCTGTGTTTGAAGGCGAAATTTCAGAAGCAAGTTTTAAAATTCTTAAAGATAAAATCAAAAAGAAGATTAATCCTAAGGAAGACTCAGTAATCTTTTATACATTAAAGAGTAAAAAATATGCAAAGAAAGAGATACTAGGCCAAGAAAAAGGTGGACAAAAACTCTTTATATAATTAAAGTTATACGAAAATACAAAATCTGTCGATGTCCAGTAGAGCAAAAATCCTAGGACATCGACAGAAGATAAAATAACGTATTTACAAGGTTTTCTTAAAATGATACAATTAGTTATACAATAGT
>CALGWE010000149.1:0-2199 GCA_937935915.1 uncultured Clostridia bacterium | reverse complement strand
AATTTGGATCAATCACTATACCTTCTGTTTCTTTAATATAATCTGCAAGTTGTACTTTCTTAGTATGTTTAATTTCAAGAAGACGTTTTAATACTTTTTCATCATTTACATAAGCTTCTAATTTTTTAAGTTCGCTTAAGTTTGTTACCCAATTTTCACTACCTGTAAGTTCTGTAATCATAGCAGATAGCTCACGGTTACAAAGTCTTAATCTTCTAGGTGTAATACCATTTGTTTTGTTTTGGAATTTTTCTGGATAAAGTGTATACCAGTTATGAAGTTCTGTATCTTTTAAAATATCTGTATGAAGTTGGGCAACCCCATTTACTGCGTGGCCTACTTGAATTGCTAAGTTTGCCATACGTACTTGACCATTTCCGATGATTGAATATTCTTCAATAGCTTTTCTACCATAACCTTTTTCCACTAAATCTTTTACAAAGTTATTATTGATAAGTTCAATAATATTGTACAAGTTTAATATCCCATTTTTCTAAAGCTTCAGCTAAAATAGTATGGTTTGTATAAGCAAATGTTTCTGTTGCAATACGTACAGCTGTTTTGAAACTTACATCTTCTTCATCTACAAGTAAACGGATAAGTTCTGGAATAGCAAGTACTGGATGTGTATCATTAAGTTGAACTGCATGATACATACCAAATTCATTAAAGTCTGTATGTCCGTGTTTTTTGTATGCTCGAATCATATCTTTAAGAGATGCGCTTACCATGAAGTATTGTTGACGAAGTCTTAATACTTTACCTGCCTCTTTAGAATCACTTGGGTAAAGTACACGTGTAATGTTTTCAGCTTCGTTTTTCATGTAAAGTGCTTTTTCATAATTTTGCTGACAGAACTCATTAAAATCAAATGGTACTAAACTTTCACATTGCCATAATCTTAATGTATTAATATTTTTTGAACCATATCCAATAATAGGCACATCATATGGTACTGCTTTCACACTATAGTCTTCGAAGTCTACTGTAACCGCTTCGCTTTCTTTACGAATGCTCCATGGATCACCATATTTAAGCCATGTATCTACTTCTTCAACTTGTTTACCATCGATAATACGTTGATTAAATAATCCATTTTGGTAACGAAGGCCATATCCTACAAGTGGTAAATGCATCGCTGCGCCTGATTCCATAAAGCAAGCTGCAAGTCTACCAAGTCCCCCATTTCCAAGTCCAGCATCTTCTTCAATTTCTTCTAGCACATTTAAATCAATACCCATTTCACTAAGTATTTCTTTCACTTCTTCATACTGTGACATACAAATAAGGTTATTACCAAGTGCACGTCCCATTAAGTATTCAGCTGAAATATAGTAAGCACATTTGCTTTGTGCATAAAGCTCAGTTGTGTTATTCCAATCTTCTACAATATCTTCAAGAAGTGCAAGTGATACTGCATTAAATGCTTCGTATGCTAATGCATCTTCAATTTTTTTTCCGTATTTCACCATACAGTATTTTGAAATATTTTGTTTAAATGCTTCTTTATTCATTATTTTTCCCCTTTCGCCCATAGAGCTTTGTAAGCTTTTTAAGCTTCATAATTAATCCTTCATCGATTGCATCTTCTGCCATACGCCATTTCCAGTTAATACCACCTATTGTTGATGGGATATTCATTCTTGCTGTATTATCAAGACCAAGTAAATCTTGCATTGGTACAATGGCTAAGTTTGCTGGACTTGCCCATACACCACGAATAAATCCCCAATGGTAACCTTCTTTTGTTGTTAAGCGTAAATAGCGTTTTGCAAAATTGAATGCTTTTCTGCTTTCTTTTAATTGCATCCAACCTACAATCGTATCATTATCATGTGTTCCTGTATAAACAACTGAATTTTGTACTTGATTATGTGGTAGATATTCACTATCTCCCTTAGGATCAAAAGCAAATTGTAAGATGTTCATTCCTGGGTAAACCCTAAATCCTCTGCAATAATATTCACAACACCTAATTGGTCTTTAATTGCTTTGAATAAGTCAATGCCAGGTCCTTTTGTCCATTGACCATTTTTAGCTGTTTCCTCTCCATAAGGTACTTCCCAGAAAGACTCAAAGCCTCTAAAATGATCAATACGAATTACATCGTATAATAATGCGTTTTGTCTAATTCTTTCTACCCACCATTTATAATCTGACTTTTTCAGTGTTTTCCAATCATAAATTGGATTTCCCCAA
>CALGWE010000148.1:0-2422 GCA_937935915.1 uncultured Clostridia bacterium | reverse complement strand
TTGACTGCCTACATAGCCTTGAACATCATATATGAGTAATTGATCCTTTTGTGAAAGTAATTCATTATTTGATAAAGCAACTGTTTTATATTTTTGTTTAAGCTTTGCAAGCTGGGTATTGGCATTATCTATTTTGACTTGTAATACCTTCATCTGAGTCACATTTTCACGATCTGATTCACTCATCTTTAAATTTAAGCCTTGCTTTTCTGACTCTAACTTACTCATTTCTAAGTTCATATCCTTTTTATGCTGCGTAATGCTGTTTTGAGTATTTTCAATGTCCTTTTGTTTAGCTGATATCTTATCTTTTATATCTTGTAAGGACTTTTCTGAAGCTCCCCCTACTTCACTTAACTGTTTATTCGTTTCATAGTCTGCCTTTAAAGACGCTAATTCCTCATTTAAAAGCGCCAAATTATTTTTTAACTTTTTTAACTCTGGCGAATTTTCATTATCCCGTTCTTCTCCTTTGACCTTAAGCTGCTTCTCTACATATTGTAAATCCGCTACAAGTGTATTTTTAGGATTTTTAAGTGCAGCCAGCTCTGCCTGTAAAACTGCAATCTCTCCTTCTTTATCTTGAATCGTTTCATCATAATCTGTTGTATCTAAAGTAAATAATGCATCGCCTTTATTCACAATATCCCCATCTTTAATATGTATTGACTTAATTTTAGCTGGAAATCCTAAGTAAAGTTCTTCTCTTTCTGTAGCCTCTACTTTGCCATCTACATCTATAGTTTGCTCCCATTCAGGAGAAGGTGTTACCTCTGTTTGTGATTCTTTTACCTGCCCACAACCTATTAATAAACTGGTCATTATAAGGCCTACTAATTGTATTTTTCTATTCATAATATACCCCCCTGTTTTGTAGTCTGTATAAATATTACAACATTTCAGAAATCTATTCAATGTGATAAAAATTAAATAAAGATTAGAATTTCATGAGAAACCTTTGATTTTTAATAAAACTATTCCTTATTACCAAAAAAAGGTAATCCAACACATTGTTAGATTACCTTTTTTATACAATTTGCACAAAATAATTATTACATTAAAAATGAGCTAAAAACTTCATTACAAACATCTAAGCCATAGGCTGTTAATTTAATATGATCGTCTTCTTGATGAAGCACTTTATAGTGCATCCATTTATCCAGCTGCTGTTTATAAACATCCCAGATAGACTTTCCAAACTGCTTTTCAAAATCGCTTACAGAAATGCCTTCTAAAAGTCTTAAGCCTAAAAACATATATTCTTCCATACACATTTTCTTTGTAAGGCTTTCTTCTTCATGACGAATCTTACTAATCTCACCTGCTGCTTCAATATAGTTTTTAAGATTTTCTTCATTAGCATATCGAGTACCCTCAAAAAGGCTTCTTGCTCCTAAACCTAAGCCTAAATAAGGTACACGGTGCCAATAAATAAGATTATGTTGACATTCTTTATTAGGTTTAGCCCAATTAGAAATTTCATATTGATGATAGCCTTTTTCTTTTAAATAACTTTGTGCAAAATGATACATTTCCCTATCTAATTCTTCTGAGACTTCTTCCATTTTACCTTCTTCATAAAGCTTACCAAAACAAGTCCCTTCTTCTATGATAAGGGCATAAACCGAAATATGATCCAAATCATATTGTGTTACAGTTTCTAAGGTAGCCTTAAACTCCTCAAATGTTTGTCCTGGAAGGGCAAACATTAAATCTGCATTCACAGTGCAATTTGTATACGTTTTAATAAGATTTAAGCTTTCTTCCCAGTCTTTAAACGTATGGCGTCTGCCAATCTTCTTTAATAAGTGGTCGTGGGTTGTTTGTAAGCCCATACTCATACGATTAATTGGGTATTTGGCAATCACCTCTACCTTTTCTTTTGTAAGGGTACCTGGGTTTGCCTCAATAGTCCATTCTAAGCTTGGTGATAATTTAAAGTTTGCTACGATAGCAGCTGCCAATTTGTCTAGTAAAAAAGGCGGCAATACCGTTGGGGTACCACCACCTATAAAGATAGACTTAATGACAACTGTACTATCTAACATTTTCCCATAGTTTTCAATTTCTTTTACAAGAGCATTAATATACGCTTCTTGCATATCTTCTTTAGGAAAAGATAAGAAATCACAATAAAAACATTTTGATGTACAAAATGGGATATGAATATATAGTCCAATTTCCATTCTAAGTTCCTCTTTTGTTTTAAATTTAATTAAACTTCAGTTTCTATTCGTCTAATTTAAGCACACTCATGAATGCCTCTTGTGGTACTTCTACGTTACCAACTTGACGCATACGTTTTTTACCTTCTTTTTGTTTTTCAAGAAGTTTACGTTTACGTGAGATATCCCCACCATAACATTTTGCAAGAACGTCTTTACGCATCGCGCTAATTGTTTCCCTTGCAATAACTTTATTT
>CALGWE010000147.1:0-1256 GCA_937935915.1 uncultured Clostridia bacterium | reverse complement strand
AGACCTTCTTCAGATTTATTGTCTGACGAAGTTAAAGATGCTTTATTTTTATCTCTACAAAAAAAACGTATTACTCCTAAGTCCATCAGAGATCTTGTGAAAAAATATACATCTATTTGTATGAATACATCTAGAGATAAAGGCTATAGTCCTCATAAATTAAGAGCCACTGCTGCCACTTCTCTAATTCAATCAGGCTTTTCTATATACGATGTAAAAACACTGCTTGATCATGATAATGTTACAACTACTCAGCTTTATGCTGCACACAAGAAGAATATAAAAAGAGATATTGTTAATAATTTTGAATGGATCGATGAAATAGATGAAACTGATAATATTTTAGATAATGATTAAAATATTTGAGAACAAACGTTTGTGTATCGCGCTTTCATGTGTTACAATATAGATAATAGTAATAAATTTTAGAATATAAGGAAATGAGTGATTTTATGTACTTAGATTTAACAGATAAGCAAGTAGCGATTTTTGAGTATATCAAAGAACAGCAGCTACTTAAAGGTTATCCACCTTCAGTAAGAGAAATTTGTTCTGCAGTAGGTTTAAAATCAACATCCACAGTCCACTCTCACTTGAATAAACTTGAAAAATTGGGATACATAAGAAGAGACCCTACAAAACCTAGAGCCATAGAGATTTTAAGTAATAATGAAGAGGACCTTCCTGGTATTAACCAAGAAATTATACCTCTACCAATAGTTGGTCAAATAACAGCAGGGGAACCAATTTTAGCAGAACAAAATATTGATGAGTACTTACCTCTTCCTGCAAACTTAGTAAAAGGAAAAGAAAACTTTATTTTACGTGTTAAGGGAGAAAGTATGATTGGCGCAGGTATATTAGATAAAGACTATGTAATAGTTGATAAAAATAGTCATGCATCAAACTCACAAATTGTTGTTGCATTAATTAATGGGGAATATGCAACTGTTAAAAGATTTTTCAAAGAAGATAGACTTGTTAGGTTGCAACCTGAAAATGAGTTTATGGACTCTATAGTATTAGACGAAAGAAATATCGAAATACTTGGTATCGTAACAGGTGTTTTCAGAACATTATAAAAGTCTTCTACACTTAGTAGAAGACTTTTCTTTTTTATATTATATTAATAAATTAAGCTAAGTTTAAAGCTATATCCATCATTTTTGTAAATGCTACTTGTCTTTCATGAGATGTTGTAGCTTTACCTTCTAGTGGACAATCTGATATTGTAAGTATTGCAAGTGCGTTTACTC
>CALGWE010000146.1:0-2169 GCA_937935915.1 uncultured Clostridia bacterium | reverse complement strand
CCAAGATGGCAAAAGCACATGATTTTATTAACGAACTACCACTTAGATATAATACACATCTTGAAGAAAATGGTGCAAATCTTTCAGGGGGACAAAGACAAAGACTTGCGATTACAAGAGCAATTCTTAAGAAACCTGATATATTGATATTAGATGAAGCAACAAGTAATCTAGATTCCATTACAGAAGCAGCTATTGAAAATACAATCAATACATTTAGTAAGGGTATGACAACTATTATTATTGCTCATCGTTTAAGTACAATTAAGCGATGTGATAGGATTTATGTTATGGATAAGGGTGAAATTATTGAACAAGGAAGTCATGAAGAACTTATTCATAGTGGTGGTAGATATCAAAAGTTATGGCAAGAGCAATTACCTGATGTAAATGAAAGTGTGGTGAAAGAAGCATGAAACCTATTATAAAAGATATAAGAGACATTACAGATAGTAAGGAAATGTATGAAAGTAAGCCACATCCTTTCTTAGCAATTTTCATTTATATGGTATTAGGATTAATAATTATAGCTGGTATATGGGCATATTGTGGTGAAATTGACATTGTTTCAAAAGGTAGAGGTGTTGTACGACCTAATACACATTTAAGTAACATAAAGAACAAAACAGCAGGGGAAGTAACTTATTGTGAACTGAAAGAAGGACAAACTGTTCAAAAAAATGAAGTGTTATTTAGTGTTAACCATGATGATTTGGATATTAGTCTTTTAAAAGCAAAAGAAGATTTAAAAGAGTTACAAAAGCAAGGAAGTAGACTTAAAAAGCTTAAAAGAAGTATTGAACAAGGTGAAAATTTATTTTCACTAGAAAATGAAAAAGAAGACTATGAACGCTATGTAAAATATGAACAGGATTATAAAGAATTACAAACTTCGAATGCAGTAGAAGCTAAAAATGATGATTTAACAGTTAAGCAAACACAAATTAGCCAATCAATCTATACAGATAAAATTATAAGTGCTGAAAGAGATTTAAAGGAACTTGGTGAATATAAATCATCTATTAATGCAGAAAAAAACTTATTTAGCAACACGTCTTGTGCAAAAGCACTTGAATTTAAATCTTATTTATATGATGTACAATCTTTAAAATCAGATATTAATACTAAAAGAGAGGCCTACAAATTAAACGAAGCTTTAAGCGAAGATGGGTTAGTAGCACAACAAGAATTAAATGATTCAAAAGTTGCATTAGAACTTGCAGAAAATCAGCTTATTACATTAAAGAATAAATCATTAAATAGTATAGAAAGTCAAATAGAAGAATTAAAAAGGCAGATAGAAAATCTTAAACAGGAATCAAGTAAACTTATTGTAGATCATGATTTAGTAAGCCAAAAGGGAGAACAACGTAACCTATCTCTTAAAACATATAAAACCAATTATTTAATTAATTTATATGACAAGATTGAGGAGAATGATTTAGAATATAAGGCAAAAAAGAAAGAGTTAGAGAGTATAGAACTTAATATTAAAAATTGTGAAGTGATAGCACCTATAGATGGTACAGTACATATTATTACTAAAATAACAGCAGGGGATTTACTTGCGGCAGGAGATAATATTGCAACAATTATACCAGTTGAATATAGTTTATATACGATAGAAATTTTTGTGCCAAATAGTGAAATTGCAGGACTTAAAGTAGGTGATAAAATCAAATATAAATTTGATGCATTGCCTTATAAAGAATATGGTGAACTTAAAGGTGAGATTAAAAATATTTCAACAGATTCACAAGTTAATGAAGCAAGTGGTATAAGTGGTTATATAGTGGAGGGGAGTATTAGAAATCAGACAGTATATAGCTACAAAGGAGAAGCAGCAGAAATAAAAATTGGCATGAGTTGTGAGGCACATGTTATAACAGAACAAAAGAAGATT
Source organism: uncultured Clostridia bacterium (assembly GCA_937935915.1). Lineage (GTDB taxonomy): Bacteria > Bacillota > Clostridia > Lachnospirales > Cellulosilyticaceae > Cellulosilyticum. Next base: position 266 of record CALGWE010000146.1, on the reverse strand, counting down.
CTATATTATTTACTTGAAAAAATTAACTTAAGGGAATAAAGATTTTTATTAATAAGATTTAAGGGATAGTGTCATATAAGATGCTATCCCCATTTTTTTTAGTCACTAAAGTATTTGATATCCATATATCTAAATTCTTTTAACATTTCTTCGTATGATGCAGGTGTTAAATCAGGTTTAGCAGTACATCCTACCATAATATTTTTAAGTTGAGGTTTTTGCATGAGGAGTTTTACATCATCGCGCATAGTAAGGCCATATAAACT
>CALGWE010000145.1:0-2470 GCA_937935915.1 uncultured Clostridia bacterium | reverse complement strand
TAAATATAAAATAAAAAATATAATACTGATAAGTTGTTTGATGGTTGGCTGTTTTATGCTATTAAGTCCTAATCTTTTTGCAACAAGCATTACTTTTCCAAGTATAACCATTGGTGGAGAAGCTGCAAGTGATGTAGAATCTACAAGTAGTGCATTACAAATGATATTTATACTCACTATTTTAGCATTAGCACCATCTATTTTAATTATGATGACATCTTTTCTTAGAATTATTATTTCATTACATTTTCTAAGATCAGCAATTGGAACGACAACGATGCCACCTAATCAAGTATTAGTAGGACTTGCACTCTTTTTAACTTTTTTTGTTATGAGTCCTATTTACTCAAATATAAAAACTAATGCCATAGATCCATATCAAAATCATAAAATTACGCAAGAACAAGCAATTGAGAGAGGTGTAGAGCCTTTAAAGGAATTTATGCTTAGTCAAGTACGTGATGAGGATATTAAATTATTTATGGATTTATCGGGAAGAGATCCTATCACAGATAGTAGTCAAATATTAAAAGAATTACCTTTATACGTTTTAGTACCAGCATTTATTATTAGTGAATTACGTGCTGGGTTTATAATAGGATTTTTAATTTATTTACCATTCATTGTAATAGATATGGTTGTTTCATCCACATTGATGTCTATGGGGATGATGATGTTACCACCTGCTATGATTTCCCTACCATTTAAAGTATTATTATTTATATTAGTAGATGGATGGAATTTAATTATAGGACAAATTTTAAAGACATTTAGTTAGGAGGAGACTATGGAACAACTCGTTTTAGATATTATGAGAGAAACGATGATGATGATTATTAAAGCGTCACTTCCGTTGTTATTAACAGGTTTAGTAATTGGTCTTATTGTAAGTATTTTTCAGACTGCAACTTCCATTCAAGAACAAACATTGGCGTTTGTACCTAAAATTATAGGCGTATTCTTAGCAATTATATTGTTTGGTCCATGGATTATAAATATATTACAAACCTATACAATTAGGATGTTTAGTCTCTTTAGTACATTATTATAAGGAATGATGGCATGGAAGAATTAATGTATTTATATACGCACATTGATGTGTTTTTACTTATATTTTGTCGCATTATATGTGCTATTGCATTCTTACCAGTTATAAGTGAGACCAAAGTACCACTTAAAGCTGTAAGTGGTATGGCAATGTGTTTGGCACTTATTACAGCACTTACAATTGGTGAAATAACGATTACTTATAATGAAACGCTTTTAGGTTTCACATTAGCAGTACTTAAAGAAGTATTTGTAGGTCTTATTATAGGGTTTGCATTTCGCATATATTTTCAGATCTATAGCTTTGTAGGGAGCTTATGGAGTACACAGGGGGGGCTAAGTATGAGTACGATTATGGATCCAACAAGTAATGCACAAGTTCCTTCACTAGGTAAATTATATCAACTAGCCTTTGCGGTACTTTTTATAGTGAGTGGGGGATATCACTGGTTTATACAGATGGTGGTAGAATCTTTTAAAGTTATACCACTTAATCAAGCGATATTTAATGAAAGTCTTACTTATACAATTATACAAGCAGTTGCTGAATATTTTTTAATCGGTTTCAAATTAGCTATTCCAATATTAAGTATTTTAATTATTATTGACTGTGGTCTTGGGATACTAGCTAGAACTGTTCCACAGATGAATATGTTTGTAATCGGTATTCCACTTAAAATGTTAATCTTATTTATTTTAATCATTATTACAATTAACTTAATACCAACATTTAACACAATGATTACAAATGGACTTACAAACACAATTATGAATTTAATACAAGGAATGATGCCACAGTGAATGAGCAATTAATTACTTTAGACCTGCAGTTTTTCTCGGCAGAAAGTGAAGGTAGAACTGAAAAGGCTACCAGTAAGAAAAGAGAAGACTCTCGAAAAAAAGGACAAGTTGCTAAAAGTAATGACTTAAATACAGCAATTATAATCGTTGGATTTTGTGGTGCAATGACTGTACTAGGCGGTTATATGAATAAGCAGATATTAAAGTTTATGAAAGAGAGTTTCTTACATTTAAATAATAATTTGCAAGTTCAAAATGAGAGTTATTTATTATTAAATATTACCCAAGGTATCAAATCACTGCTAATTATTTCATTGCCACTATGGTTTGTTTTAGTACTAGCAGCGTTTTTGATTAGTTATATTCAAGTAGGATTTCGCGTAACTTGGGAACCGATGCAACCTAAATTTTCTAAGATGAATCCTATGAATGGGATTAAAAGAATATTTTCTAAGGATACAATAGTTACACTACTCATATCAACAGCTAAAGTAAGTGTATTAGGTACAATTGTTTATAAAATAATTACTGCCAAGGTACCTTTATTTCTAAAATTTTATGATATGAGTGTGAATCAAATTTTTAGTAACATTGGTAAGACAATTTTAAATATAGGTTTTTT
>CALGWE010000144.1:0-2469 GCA_937935915.1 uncultured Clostridia bacterium | reverse complement strand
TCCAATAGCTGAACCTGCAGCTGCTAATACGAAGCCTAATTTGCCTGTAAATTTGCTCCTATTATCCATTCTTTTCCTCCTCATAATACTTCTATCTTTTTCGACTATTTTTAAATAATATATCATATAATTTTACATATGACAACAAATTTCATTTAACATAATATTCAGAATACTTTAACTCAAGAGTTTTATAGTGGTAAATACATATTTTTTATTAAACAAAATAAAAAGACTGTCTTGATTCAAATTTTAAACCAAGACAGTCTTTTTCTTAAATTATATTGGAATTATTTACTTTCTAAAAGTTTATTAACACCTGCAAGTTTGACACATACACAGAATAAATCCATAGCGATTTGTAATTCCTCTGTTGTAGGGTAAGTTGGTGCAATACGAATATTACGGTCATGTAAATCTTTTTTGTATGGGAATGTTGCACCTGCACCTGTCATTGTTACACCAGCTGCTTTAGCAAGTGCTACAGTTTCTTTTGCACAACCTTCATAAGTATCAATTGCTACGAAGTATCCACCTAATGGTTTAGTCCATGTTGCAAGACCTGTACCTGCAAGCTCTTTATCTAAAGTTTTAAGTACAATATCAAATTTAGGTTTAAGTTCTTCTGCTAATTTTTTCATATGTACGCGTACACCTTCTGCATTTTTGAAATAATGCACTGTACGTAATTGATTGAGTTTGTCGTGTCCAATTGTTTGAACACTCATGTGTTTTTTGATTTCAGCTACGTTGCTTCGCTAGAAGCCATTAATGATACCCCTGCACCTGGGAATGTAATTTTAGAAGTTGAGAAGAAGTAATATACACGATTTGTATTACCTGCTTTCTCTGTAGCTTCGAAGATATCTGCAAGTTTTTTCTCACCATAGATGTGATGTACGCCGTAAGCATTATCCCAGAAGATTCTAAAGTCTTCTGCTGCTGTTTTCATTGTTGCAAGACGTGCTACTACATCATCACTATAGCAAACACCTTGTGGATTTGAATATAATGGTACACACCAAATACCTTTAATAGAAGCATCATTTGCTACAAGATCTTCTATAAGTTCCATATCTGGGCCATCTTCTTTCATAGGAATTGTAATCATTTCAATTCCTAAATCTTCACAAATTGCAAAGTGACGGTCATATCCTGGACTTGGACATAAGAATTTTACCACTGGTAATTTACTCCAAGGAGTACTTCCTTGTGTACCAAATAACATTAAACGTACCATTGTGTCGTACATTATATTTAAGCTTGAATTTCCACCGATAATAATTTTTTCTTTAGGTATATTTAATAAATCAGAAAATAGTTTTTTAGCTTCTGGAATACCATCTAAGACACCATAGTTACGTGCATCTAAACCATCTTCTGTTACATAACTTTCTAACGCATCTAATACCCCATTTGTAATATCTAATTGTGAAGGCGCTGGTTTACCTCTAGACATATCTAATACTAAGTTACGTGCTTTAAACGCCTCATATTCAGCACTTAATTCTTCCCTTAATGTTACTAACTGCTCTTTTGAATAATCTGTAATTGCCGCCACTTCAATTCCTCCCATTAACTTTCCTACTATAATTATGATATTTACTCAAGTATTATACATATTGTAACCTATCTTGTGCAATAAATCACTACAAAAAATTCATTTTTTCTTTATTTTTATAAAAAAACAGGTATTTTTATTTATTTTTTAGTTAACTTTTGAAAGAAGTTCCTTTTTTTTCATCATTTTATCTCATTACATTCATAACATATGTTTTAAATTCGTCAAATGTAGCTTGTTCTTTACTTGTTCCCTTGTCCATTTTATGTGCATTAAAATCATACCCCACTTTACCATAACTAAATGCACCATAACCAATATATAATGAATTTTGGTCTAAATTGTAAGTTCCTTGATGTTCTCCTACATAAATGCATAGTTCAATAAGGGATTTTTCATAGGCTGCTGCACCATTATTAATAAGTGCTACAAGATTTTTAAAAGTATCAAATCCACCCACTAATGTTTTCATTTGACCATCTTGAATATAAAAAACTTGCCCAGTATTATAAAAATATCTTAAGTCATTAAATGTAGCTGTTTTATATGCTTTATTAAGTACTACATTATTCATGCTTTCTAAATGGAGGGCAGCCATTTCCCATGATATGCTTTGTTTCACATCATTATTTTTCACTGCTTGTTTAAAGCTTTCTACAGCACAGTCTAAATCCTTCTCAGTTTTTATAATTTGATCATTCACCTTTATATTAAATGCTCCATCTTGATAAGCTAATACAATTTCACGCATATTTATTACTCCTTTATATTACGATATTAATAATAATTATTATATCACACCTGTTCTTCAAATTATACTTTATATGTCTACTGCAGCTTAACACTTTTCTTAAAATGCCAAAGAGGTGGTGTCATTTATTGTGACACCACCTCTTTGTTATCATGCC
>CALGWE010000143.1:0-2992 GCA_937935915.1 uncultured Clostridia bacterium | reverse complement strand
GTAAAAAATAATGTTAAAACATCCCATAAGTTCTGCTGGAACTGTTCCTAAATCAGCTGCTGAAGTAATAGGCAATAATACCTTTTTAGCACCACTATCTAGACAAACTTGAAGTGTATTAGCTAATTCTTCTACTTTAATAATAGTTCCACCAATACTTAAATCTCCTAAAACAACTGCGCTACTAATAACTGGCTTACCTAATGCTACAGAGGCAATTGCTACTAATGATGGTAGTGTTAACATCTTAGTCATACCTATACCATTTAAGTCTTGTACATGCATTAAATAGTCTTTAGTGGTTGTACTGATTGTACCACTAATATTTTTACCATTCGCTTTCAAATAACGATAAGCTGTCTCTACTGCTTCCTTAGCTTCTCTATCTGAACCTAAACCTGTCTTTTCAAACTTTCCTGTTCCTGATGTCATTTGCATCTCAAGTTTGTAAACACCTATCATGCCGCTCTTTCCGTGAGATACAGTATAAAGATGGCCTGGTTTACCTATACCTTCTGGAATAAGCTTACCACCACCTTGTTCTGGAACTGGTACATATTCTTCATTAAAATTCTCTTTGTCAATATAAGAGAAGTTAACATCATAGAATTCCATGCCACCAATTTTTTTAAGTTGCTCTTTAACACGGCGGCGCATTTCGAGGGCAAAGCGTAAGATTTCTTCGATACTCTCACGCGTAAATTTTCCATCTGGATGAATGAGTTTGACTAAACCAGATACTGTCTTTTTAACGGCAATTACATCTCGTTGATTAAGATTGTTACCTAGTTTAAAGTATTTATCATAAGCATCTGCATAAGAAATCTTACGAAGTTCCCTCATTATCTCAGAAAGGTAATCTGTAATAAAACCATAGTCATCTGTAAAGAATTCTGGACGATATTTAGGAATTTCCCATCCTGGTATATAACAATGCATACGATCTAAAAATGCAGAGTCGTTTGCCATTACATCTGGGAATGGATCAAATAAGTGAGAAGTCTTAAGTACCACATCTACACTTTGATTAATGTTCCCAACAAAAACCATAGATGCTGATGCATTCTTTTCTTCTTTTCCTCTTGCAAAAGAACCTGACGCCATGTAGTCTTTCATGATTTGTACACCATCTTGATCTTTAAATTTAATACCAGCCACTTCATCAAAAGCTACACAATCCCACATGCCTACAAGTCCCATAGTCTTGCTGCCCATATTATAAAATAAGTTTGCAACCGTTGTTTGTCCACCTGATACTAAAATACTATTTGGACTTATTTCTTTATATACATGAGATTTACCAGTTCCCCTTGGTCCTAACTCACATAAATTATAATTGTTTTCAATCAGTGGAATTAGCCTTGCTAAGTGAAGCCATTTTACACGCTTGTCAAATTGAGTAGGTTCCATCCCTGTACTTCTTAGAAGCAAATCAATCCATTCTTCATCTGTAAATTCACTACGTGCTCTTTTAACTTCTTCAAAATCTAAGCTTGGCATTTGAATAGGTGTTAATTCATGAATTATAAATGGACAAGGATTCTTTTCAGCTTCATCATAAAAATATTCTAGTTGAACGATGCACCAAATTCCTCCACAAAGAAGTCTTTCATAATCAGAAGCATATCTTCCTGCAATCGGTACATTTTTAATACCTAGATTAGAGAATTCTGCTTCATAAATATCTTCTTTATAATTAAGTTTAACTGAAACTTTATCAATAACTGTATAACGTCCTGTTTCTCTAATCTTAGAAATAATTTTTTGTGCTTCATCTGGACGTACATAATTTTCAGCTAAAATAGTTTTTACATTTTGTACACCAGCTTCTATATCCGCTTCATCTAATGATGAACAGTACATCCCTAATAAGTACTCTAGTACATAAACAGGTACATTAGCACCCTCTTTAATCTTTTTAGTTAAATCTTTTCTTACAATCTTACCTGCAAAATTAGCGTATAATTTATTTAGAAATTCTGTGTTATCTATCTCTGTCTGTAACATGCTCATTATCCTCCCCTATAAGTTAAATCCAAAGCCACCTGCAAAAGCAATATCCATAACTACTTCATGTCTTAAAACTTCTAGATTATTTTTCTCATCATATGCTACTAAATAATATTTAGCTGTTTTATCATATTTTTTATCTTTAAATCTAAAGTTCAAACGGAATACACGTTTTTGAGGCTTAGTATCTTTTTTATCTGCCACATAAATATTCTCATTAGAAATCTTTTCATTATCCTCAGCTGCAAAGTACAATTTATAAGTTGCCTCTTTAACAACATCACTTACTGCTTCTGATTGAATAAAATCTAATGTTGTATTTAGTCCCGTGATCTTCTGAATCATACTTACCAGCATAATGCTTGCTGATTTTACTTCTTTAGCACCACGCTCTGTTTTTACTTCTATTACTGGCACTAACATCTCTTGTGGCGAAGATCCGCCATGTACATAATTTTGTCCGCCCCCTGCTACCTTAAATACGTTTGTTCCAACAGGGAATGAAACCACCTTAGTATCATGATTGCTAAGTATTTTCCTCATAGATAAGCTAGTAATGCCATCATCTAAAATAGGTTTATTATCTACAATAAAACGACGATTTACAAATGCTCCTTTATCAGCTAAATTCGTGATTTTATCACTTTCTTGTAGTTGATCTCTTTTATACATAAAGCCATGGTCTGCTGTTACAAGAAAATGTGTTGCGCTAATATTATCTGTTAAACGTCTAATAAGATCATAAATTTCAGTTACAGCCTCTTCACAAGCTATAAATACTTCATTTTCTGTATTAGGCTTGTCTCCTCTTGCATCAATTTGATTATGATAAATATAAACAATATCTGTTCCTACAAATGTCTGGCGTAATTCTGTTTGTTTCATTGCCTTAATCTTATCAAACTGAAGGCATTTACCTTGTGGTGCATACTGACGTAATACCTTTTCTCTACCTTCTAAATCATCACATAAAATTCCATCT
>CALGWE010000142.1:0-2992 GCA_937935915.1 uncultured Clostridia bacterium | reverse complement strand
TCAACTAAGAAAATAATGAAATTGCTAGACCTAGTCAATGAGACTAGGTCTTTTTGTATAAATGAAAACCACCTGCTATGCAGGTGGTTCTAAAAAGCTTTTAGCGTGGTAATAAACATAAAAAAACCTCCTAATGTATAAGATAAAAAAGGTTTCCCGACCACTTTCTCAATACATTAGGAGGTTTATCCATGAAGGACAACAACAGTTTAGCACATACCACTTGGAATTGTAAATACCATATTGTGTTTGCGCCGAAATATAGAAGACAAGCTATTTATGGAAAATATAAAGCAAGTATTGGACAAATCATTAGAGAACTCTGTCAAAGAAAAGGTGTAGAAATTATCGAAGCAAATGCATGTCGGGATCATATTCATATGTTAGTCAGTATTCCCCCAAAATTAAGTGTATCTGCATTTATGGGCTATTTAAAAGGGAAAAGTAGCTTAATGATTTTTGATAGACATGCGCATTTAAAGTATCGGTATGGGAATCGAAAATTTTGGTGCTGAGGATACTATGTAGATACAGTAGGAAGGAATAGAAAGAAGATAGAACAATACATCAGAGATCAACTTCGAGAAGATCAGATAGCAGATCAGTTAACCTTATTTGAAGAATATGATCCATTTACAGGACAAAAAAATCCAAAGAAAAAATAAGAAATCCTTTTAGGATCAGTGAGTAAAAGTGGTGCAGAAGGGAAACTGATTCAGAGGGCCTTTGGCCGTGGCCGGTAACAGAGGCTTTCAGCCGCAGAGAAAACCACCAGTTCTGAAGTAGTACCTGTCAAGTAGACAGTTAATAAAAAGAGAATTTATGCGGCATGAAGTCTATATTCAACTGGGCTCATGCCGTATTTATTTTGAATTCGTTTTGTATTATAATAGTTAATGTAGTTTGATATGGATTGTTTAACTTCCTCTAAAGTTTGTGGTGAACTAAAGAATGGCATCTCTGCTTTGAGATGACGGAAGAAATTTTCAATACAGGCGTTATCCCAGCAGTTACCTCTGCGGGACATTGACTGTGTGAGTCCTATATCAGCTACTTTTTTTATGTAATTTTTATTGGTAAATTGATAGCCTTGATCCGTATGAAGTAAGGCATTTTGTTCTAAAGGTAATTGTTCCAACTGGTGAAGTACTCGATACACCTGTATCATATTTTAAGATTCACAAACGTCATAAGCGACAATTTCTTGATTATATAAATCTTTTACCGCACATAAATAAGCCCATTTTGGATAGGGGGCTTTAACTTTGATATAGGTAATATCCATACACAATTTTTGAAGGGGTTTTGTCGCATGAAACTCGCGATTTAAAACATTAGAGATATTCCCATGAGGCTGCGGACGACGTTTGAATTTTGGTTTAGGTAGAACACAAACTAAGTGGTATTTGTGCATGATGCGGCGAATACATTTATGATTAACAATCCATCCATATTGGTTAAGTAACGCTTGTTTAATTCGTTTAACACCATAGATTCTATTTGATTCATTAAACATGTCTAAAATCAAGTGGTAAAGCTCTTCATCACGATTAACTTGAGGCGTAGAATGGCTTTTCTTCCACTTATAGTATCCTGCTCGTGAAACAGAAGTTAGTTTAAATAATACTGACAAAGAAAAGTCTTTTGAGTACTCATGAATAAATTCGAATTCGGCTTGCTTTTTTAGCACCCCCTTTTTCTCTCGATTGACTTTTTTAATAATAAATTTTGGGCACGTAAATATTCCACCTCTTCTTCGAGGCTCATAAATTTTGTTTTAGGACGTCCTGTTGCTTGCTTACCTCGTTGATCAATAAAAGCAAGTTCACCTTTGTCTTGATAGGCTTTCGTCCAAACATAAATACGTTTTGGATCTTGAATCTTAAGCTGTTCACAAATAGATGAGCAAGACTGACCGTTTAAATAAAGTTTAACTGCTTGAAGTTTTAATTTTGATGAATAAGTAAAGTTACGGTTGATACGTTTTGATTGCATAACAAAAATACCTCCATAGTAGACTCTAAAGTGATTCTATCATAGTTGATAGTGTCGCTTTTATTTTTTTGTCTACCATGAAGGTACTATATCATTTCATCAGTTAATAGTTATTTTTTTTTATGGCTCTGTTTTAAAATAGTGTTGATAATATAAAATAGGGTAATAGTAAAAAGGGATGTCCAAAAGACATCCCTTTAAATCGCAATATATTAAGATTGTTCGTATAATCTAATATCTAAATTTGTAATTTACCTTATCTCAATAAAATTAGAGAGTGCTTTGTATTCTCTTAAATATGCACCTCTCTTCATTTCATTTATATCAGCATAATCTTGATGTTTTGAAAAGATTTCGATAGCTTCTTTTAATGGCAACCATCTTGGTTGAAGCCCTGCTAAAATTTCTCGTTTACTTAATCTTCTTTCCCCTGTTTCCCTTGTCAATTCACATACATAGTAATGATTGATTAAAAACCATTCTTCATAATATTCATTGATGGTTAAATATTGATTTAAAGGTTTCACTAAATAACCTGTCTCTTCTATTAACTCACGAGTACAACATGCATCCAAGCTTTCATTAAACTCTACCATACCACCAGGTATAAACCATTGGTCCGTATTAACTTCATAAGCTAATAATATTTTTTCATCCGAAACCACTATTCCACGACATGCCTCACGTGTTTTAGTATATGTCTCTAACCGATTATCGCCATAAATATTCAATATTTTCATCTAATATTCCCCCTAAATATATTTTAAAATAATACATTTTTATATTACCATATTTTCCTGATTTAAAAGAGAGAACATTTTTTTGCTGAGTAGATGTTATACTACAATTATTTATAGACGTTAATCTAATTTTAAAGGATTGAATCACTTTGTCTTTAGAAAGACTTCATAATGGGTTATTTAATACCTAATAAAAATTTAAACAAAAGCGGCGGTTCTTGTTCTAATGGAAGCAACAGAACAATCTGTATAATTAG
>CALGWE010000141.1:0-1739 GCA_937935915.1 uncultured Clostridia bacterium | reverse complement strand
CAATGTACAAACAGCAAGATGAAGACGTATTATCATACGCACTCTTCCCACAAGTTGCTACAGAGTTCTTTAAATACCGTGAAGCACAACAAACAAAAGTAGATCCCAATGTAGCAGATCCTAAAAATAAAGCATATCCAGTATAAAATATAAGGGGATAAAGCATTTATCTGCCAATAACATATCGAAAGGCTGTTGCATAGTTGCAACAGCCTTTTAATTTATAGACTTAAGTGTCAGTTCGCACTTTTACGTCAAGATTTGGGTTTGTTTTACATAAAGGGTGTGATATAATAGAGGAGATAGGTTCACTTTAGAACTAAAGAAAGGGTAATAGTAATGAGTAAAAATGATTTAATCCATAGGATTAGAAAAAATATGCCAAAGTTAAGTAAAGGGCAAAAATTAATTGCAAATTACATTTTGGAACATTATGAAAAAGCAGTATTTTTAACAGCTGCTAAATTAGGAAATATCGTAGGCGTAAGCGAATCCACAGTTGTGCGTTTTGCAAATGAATTAGGCTATGATGGTTATCCTAGATTTCAAGATGCCCTAGAAGAACTTGTAAAAAGTAAACTTACAGCAATGCAAAGATTAGAAGTGACAACAGAACGTATTGATACAAAAAATGTATTAAAAAGTGTCCTTCAAATGGATGAAGAGAAAATTCGTTATACACGTGAACAAATAGATGATGAAGCCTTTAATCAGGCAGTGGGTAAAATTATTGAAGCAAAAACGATTTACGTGTTAGGCGTAAGAAGTTGCGCAGGGCTTGCAAGCTTTTTAGGATTTTATTTAAATATTATTTTTGATAATATAAAAGTTGTTAATACAAATAGTGTAAGTGAAATGTTTGAAGCGATTCATCGTATTGGTAAGGAAGATGTAATCGTGGGAATTAGTTTCCCTCGTTATTCAAAACGTGTGATGAAAGCATTAGAATTTGCGCAAGGTAAAGAGGCAACAGTTATTGCAATTACAGATAGCTATATTTCACCGATTGCAAGTTATGCAGATTATGCACTTGTTGGAAGAAGTGAAATGGTTTCCTTTGTAGATTCACTTGTAGCACCTTTAAGTATTATTAATGCCATTATTGTCGCAATTAGCTTAAAGAAAAAAGATGAAATCGCAGAGAACTTAGAAAACCTAGAAAATATATGGATAGAATATGAAGTTTATGATGATTCTCAACGCGATTTATGGGGATCACCACTAGATGAACAAAAGGAAAAATTTGATTAAAATATTTAATTTAATGGGGTGCAAAAGATGAGCATGGTAAGTATACGTGGTGCAATTACAGTAGACAATAATAATAGAGTAGAAATGTTAGAAAGAACAAAAGAAATTCTTACAGCAATAATGGAAGCAAATCAAATTGATATAGCCGAAATTATTGCTATTCATTTTACAGCAACAAAAGATTTAGATGCAGTTTATCCTGCTGTTGCAGCTAGAGAAATTGGTATTGTAGAAGCATCATTAATGTGTTTTCAAGAAATGTATGTGCAAAATTCACTTAAGATGTGTATTCGAGTAGAAATGCAAGTTGAAAAAGAAGGACTTACACGCCAAAATGTACAACATCAATATTTAAGAGGGGCTAAAAATTTAAGACCTGATTTAACTAAATAAGGAGTTAAGAGTATGAAAAAATTTTCAATTGCCATTGATGGTCCAGCAGGAGCCGGAAAAAGCAGTATTGCTAAAGTATTAGCGAATAAATTAGA
>CALGWE010000140.1:0-2808 GCA_937935915.1 uncultured Clostridia bacterium | reverse complement strand
TGTGCTAAGGCTAATTACAAAGCACTTGCCTCTCAAGGACTACTTACAGGTAAGTTTGAAGACTGTTGTTTCAATGAAATGCCTTTTGGTATGGTCATTGTCCGTGAGAAGTTTCCACAATTTACAAATGAGCATTATGATCAATCTGCTTTTGAAAATTTATTCTAAACCTATCTATACCCTTATAAGTAAGTTACTTCCATTTTTTTGGTGACTTACTTATTTTTTGTCCATATTGAATTTAAAAAACCTTTGATATAAAATTTGAATAGGTACATTTGTACATAATAGATTTTTAGGTATTTATTTTTATGTTTTTTTATAAGGAGATTTTAAAATGACACAATTTATTGATTCCCTTAAGACCCGTTTAGAAGATATCCTTATCTTTCTAAAATGGGTCATACTTTCTGTTATGGTAGGTTGCAGCGTTGGGTTTATAGGCGCTCTTTTTCATTATGCAATTGAGTATGCCACACACTTTAGAACAACCCATTGGTATATTATTTTAACCCTCCCTATAGGTGGTTTATTAATTGTTTATTTATATCATGTTACACAAATGGCCAATGACAAAGGAACAAACTTGGTTTTACTTTCTATTCGTGAAGCCAATCCTATTTCCTTTAAAACAGCCCCACTCATTTTTATAGCTACCGTCATTACCCATTTGTGTGGTGGTTCTTCGGGTCGCGAAGGTGCCGCATTACAACTTGGAAGTAGTATAAGTTACCAAATTGGTAAACTCTTTCGCTTAGACGAAAAAGACTTACACATTATGACCATGTGTGGTATGAGCGCAGGTTTTTCAGCCTTATTTGGTACTCCCCTAGCTGCTGCTATATTTGCTATGGAAGTAATTAGTGTCGGGATTATGCATTATGCTGCCCTAGTTCCTTGTACACTTGCTGCCCTTATAGGTTACGGCATTGCTGGTAAGCTTTCAATCACCCCAACTAGCTTTCATCTAAGTAATGTCCCTAGCTTAGGGGTTAGCTCGACTGTGCATGTTATCATCCTAGCACTTTTAACAGCCCTTATAAGCATTGTCTTTTGTCAAACGCTCCATAAAACAACTAAGCTTTATAAAAAGTTTTTCCCTAATCCTTATATACGCATTGTAGTAGGCAGTTTTCTAGTACTTGGTTTAACTTTGGCTTGTGGCAGTACCGATTATCTCGGTGCTGGTATGCCTATTATTAGAGAGGCCATTGAAGGCACAGTAGTACCTTGGGCATTTATCTTAAAACTTGTTTTTACAGCTTTAACATTAGGTGCTGGATTTAAGGGTGGTGAAATTGTACCAGCTTTCTTCATAGGTGCAACCTTTGGCCACTTAGTAGGTGATTTATTTGGTTTCTCTTCTTCTTTTAGTGCCAGCATTGGACTAATCGCTCTATTTTGTGGTGTTACCAACTGTCCTATTACAAGTTTTATATTAAGTCTTGAACTCTTTGGATCTGAAGGGAGCTTATTCTTTATGCTTGCTTGTGCTATTAGTTATATGACTTCTGGCTATCAAGGTCTTTATTCAAAACAAAAGATTATGTATTCTAAAATGCGACCTGAGTTCATTAATCAATTTACAGAGTAATCTTTGCAAAAAAAGCGCCACATTATGTGGCGCTTTTTTACGTTTTAAATTATGCTGCAAGGTCTGCTAAAATTTTAGCTACGTCTGCAGTATTTACATAAGCTTTGTTATCTTTAAGTATTACGGCTGTTGATAATTTACCATTTACAGAGTTCTTTGCGTCTTTAGCTGTAAATCCTGTTTGTCCTACAGTAAATGTAATTGTCATATCAGCTTTAGTTGCAATAATTTGTTTATTAGCATATTTTACTTCAAATTTTTGTTGTTGTAAGTAATTTCTAAGTGCTACTTCTTTACCAGTTTCTACTTTGTCTACTACTACTGTTTCTGATGCTGGCGCCTCAGTAACTACTGTCATACGTGGTGAAAATTTACCTTCTACTGTGCCTAATTTTTCTACATAAGCTAAAAGTGTATCCATTAAAGTATTGTATTCTGCTTTAATTGGATATTTTGCAAGCATTGTGTAATCATCCCCACCTGCTGCTACGAAGTCATTTGTTGCAAATGTATACATTTTATTAGCTTCTACTGCAACCCCATTTACTTTAAGATCACTGATACGATTTCCAGCTTCTTTATAAGCGTTTACTGTAAATGTCATACCTGCTGTATGAGGGAAAGCACCTTTTTCATTTGGATATTCACTTACACCATGTTCAAGAGCCGCTTTAAGGTCACTACCACTAATCTCTTTTACCATAACAGTGTTACCAAATGGGAATACTGTTACCATATCGTTATGTGTAATATCTCCAGCTTCAATTGAAGCACGAATACCACCACCATTTGTAAGTGCTACATCTGCACCTGTTAAATCAAGCATTGCATCAGTTGCAAGTTGACCTAAATTTGTTTCACCTGTTCTAACTACTGAGCGATCACCTACTAATTTCACATTTGTTTTACCCACAACGCGATTAAGAAGTTCAGCTTGTGCTGCTTCTACTTTTTCGATTTCAGCTACAACCTCTGCATCAGGTGTCACATCTGCAAAATCATTATAAGTTAAAAGTTTTGCTGTTTTATTTTCTACTTTACCATCTTCTACAACAATTTCAACGCGTCCTACATTACCCAGTTTGTCACCTGTACTTACGATTAATGTATTATTTACGAGACGTCCATTTTCTAGTTTTGTATGACTATGTCCATCTACAATAACATCAATACCTTCCACAGCTTTAGCCACTAAATCTGAAGTATAATCTCCT
>CALGWE010000139.1:0-1548 GCA_937935915.1 uncultured Clostridia bacterium | reverse complement strand
AAACGCTCTTTTGCATAATATGGATTGTGAGCCATAATATCGCAGAATCTTACATCTAACAGCCTTCTAAATTGTGCTTCACCAAGTTTATTTAGATACTTTTTTACCTTATTTGGTTTCGGTACAATTGTCATATCATGACTTGCTACAAGTTCTACTACAGATTCCCTAATCTCGTTGGAAAATCTTAGTCTACGAAGTAGTGATTCAGTAATCTCTGCACTTTTAACAGCATGTCCATAAAAATGCTCAATACCTTTATCTACCGTTTTTGATTCTGATTTACCAATATCATGAAGTAAGATAGCAAGTCTAGTTTCTAATTCATGTATTCTACAAGCTATTAATGCGAATCTAGTGTGATTCCATACATCATAAATGTGATACATATTATTCTGAGAGCAGCCCATCATCTTACTTAACTCAGGAATTGCTGGTGAAATATCAATATAATAATCAAGTACATACTCAGGATGATCTGAAATAAGAATCTTACACAGCTCTGATTGTATTCTTTCTGCAGAAATTTTACTCAGACCATCATTTGTTTGTACCATTGCAATATTGGTATAGTTTTCAATGTGAAATCCTAATTGCGCAGCAAATCTTACAGCTCTCATAATACGTAATGGGTCTTCTTTAAACCTATCTGTATGGCTACCTACACATCGGATCACTTTATTCTCAATATCTTTTAGTCCATTGAACGGATCAATAAATCCATCATCGTCATTGTAGGCAATCGCATTCATTGTAAAATCACGTCTTGCCAAATCTTCATGAATATTTCCAACAAACTTTACAGAATCTGGATGGCGGCTATCAGTATATTTTCCATCGGTTCTATAAGTAGTTATTTCGTACCCACGATAATTTACCATAATAGTTACAGTACCATGCTGTAAACCTGTTTCTACTACACGAAATCCTTTACTACGGAACAATTTACATACATCTTCCGGTAAGGCATTTGTGCAAATATCCCAGTCATGTACAGGTAATCCTATAATAGAATTACGCACTGCTCCACCTACAATATAGGCTTCGTAACCATTACGATTAAGTACGTAAAATATAGATTTTACGGACTCTGGTAATACAATACCCTCTATCATTTTTATTCTCCTTTCTTTAAGATTTAATGTGCAGATAGGGATTTGAACCCTATATAAGCAAATTTTATCAATTTTGTTTACTGACATAAATTCGCCATTATAATATGCCTAATTTTGTAAATAAAGCATTATTATACGCATATGTCCATTCTGCCACTGCACGACCTAATTTTTAAATGCATCTAAAATATTAATAGTGGTGTGCTATTACGCCAAAAGGGGACTTGTCCTTACCTGTTAAGGGGTGACGTATCATAACTCTTTACATCCTATTCTTTTACTCTTTTATCTTCGATTGAAGTTTTTCATACCTTCAGATTTAAAGCCCTACTCCTTAGATGATGGCTGCTTTTAAGCCAACATTCCACTATTTATTATTTTTATTTCTTTCTAGCTTTTAATTCAGCTAATTTCTTCTCAATTTCTTCATCTT
>CALGWE010000138.1:0-1506 GCA_937935915.1 uncultured Clostridia bacterium | reverse complement strand
ACAGTATCATCTTCTGTTAAAATACCATCATCCCAATTGCCATCTTTAAAATTAGAAACATATCTTTTATTTGTTTCTCTGTAAGCAAATCCAATGTTTTCCCAATCTAAATTTTTCTTTTCCATATTATCAGCCTCATTCTTATTATGATATTAATTTAAACAATCTTTATATTATGTTTAAATTATTATACAACTTTAATAAATTATAAACAAGTATACATTTTCACTTATATCTAATAACATGACAATATTTTTTTAATAATCTTTAATTTACTTTTATCACATTTTAAATATTTACCACATATAATAAATATTGTAATTGTTAGAAAAGGGGAATTTATATGGGATTTTTTAATCGTCGTCCTATGATGCCTTATAATCAATATCCAACACATAACCCACCTAATACGCATAATCGTGCTGCTCAAATGGCTGCACAAAATACAAATTTACAAAATACCGAACTCACTGATTATGGCCCTAATCCCTTTGCCGTTAACATTGATGAAATCACAAAACGTAATCCAAATTTCCGTACAGCCCTATGGACAGGGCCAAATCTTCAAGTTACCTTAATGAGTATTCCACCTGGTGGTGAAATAGGCCTTGAAATTCATCCTAACGTAGATCAATTTTTACGTTTAGAAGCAGGAGATGGGCTAGTAATGATGGGAATAGCCAAGGATAATTTAAATTTCAGACAACGCGTTGGTGAGGGCTATGCATTCATCATTCCAGCTAACACCTGGCATAATCTGATTAATATTGGTAACACCCCTATTAAACTCTACTCTATTTACGCGCCACCTAAGCATCCATTTGGTACAGTACACCCTACAAAAGCAGATTCCGATGCTGCTGAATCTAATACCTAAATAAGTTGCTTTACGCGAAAAGATACCTTTCATTTGAAGTGACCCCTTAAAGTTGGATCAACCACCTTTAAGGGGTCACTTCAAATTTATAAAGGCGTCTTTATTAAGTTATTAGAAATACATAGACTAACTTAAAATCAGTTCGCTTAGTTTAGAAATAACTTCTTCTATTGTTTGAGTATCCCACTCATTATTATTATAATAAGTATGTAAGGCCCCTTGTATTAACATGGATAATGCAATGTGCTTTTCAACACTATCCTTATATTCTGGATACTTTTCAAAGGTAAAGGCTTTCATTTCTTTTTCTAATTTATTTACAAATATCCCTCGTCGATTATCTGCAAATAAAATCTTTGTTAAATTTTTTTCTTCACTAAATACATCAAAGAAAGCCTTTGTAATATCGTAAGGACTCTTTAATGTATCGCTAAGCCTTGAGATTTGTTCAATCTTAGAATGTATGAGTTCATTTTCTATGGCATCTGATAAATGATAAATATCATTAAAGTGCAGATAAAATGTAGCTTTATTAATCATGGCTTCATCTGCTAATTCTTTGACTGTGATTTTTTCTAGAGGCTTTTTAGCTCTAAGGGCTATAAATGCATCAAATATACTCTTTCTTG
>CALGWE010000137.1:0-2234 GCA_937935915.1 uncultured Clostridia bacterium | reverse complement strand
CATGGTATGTATGAGTTTTTCGGCCCTAAAGCATTTAATTACTGAAAAACCGTTGACAATATCTCTTAAAGTCCCTAAAAATGCTTCATTATGTGCAGAAACTTCTTCTTCCTTTACGGCAATCTTTTGACTAAAAAGTGGCATAATCAATAAAGAAAGTAAAGAAGATAAGGTGACACAGACAAACATAATTGGGCTTAGGATAATCATGGCAATAAAACCGCCAATGAGTAATACTGCTTTTTCAATCAAAACTAATGTATTTTCAAGATAATCTGTTTCAATAATGGTAATATCATTACTAAAACCAGATAAAAACTTACTCGTTTCCGTACTATTAAAGAGATTAATATTCTGATGAATCATATCTTCAAATACTTGATTCTTAAGATTGGTTAAACTAACATAAAAGAACTTGTTTTTAAATTTCTTACGCAGTAATCCCAGTAACGTATCATAAATGACATAAATGAGACAAGCTATCATCAGCGTGATAAAATCCTTGGTGGAACCATTTGCTGCCACATCAAAGAATACCTTTAAAATAAAGGCCATAATGATGGCATCCACAGCGGTTAAGATTACCGTTATGGTAGCAAAAATAAAGTTCGCTTTGTTATTTTTGAAAAGTACTTGCTCATATTGACTGCGCTGTAATATATTCTGTAAGCCATCCTTTATTTTCATATAAAAGTCTCCTTATCATTTAATAAAACCATGTTCTAGTAAATAGTGATAAGTTGTTGGTGGCACAATTTTCTCAATGGCTTCTTTGTTATTTTCTTGCATATACTTACGTACAGCAGAAGCACTCACAGGTTGATTGTCTTTTTCAAAACGATCAAATATAATAAGCTGCATACCATAGTAAGGTAATAACTCTAATGTTTGCTGTTCTAATTGTCTGGTGACTTCACAAAGGGGTTCACTTCCCATAAAACGTACTGTGATATTAAGGGTTGGTGAGACAAAGCCTGCAAATACTGAAATCTCATTACGTAAGTCGACACTGACCACCTTTTTGCCTTGTTCACGTTGGAAATAACATGGTACTGTTAAATCTGTACACATATAGTCTCCAGTTGGGAGTACCTTGACATTTTTTAAATCACTACAACCTGCTTTTACCATAGCAAAACGGTCTTTAAATTTGAAATAGGATTTATCTTCTTGTACAACAAAGACAAATAAGTTCTCAACTTGCTTAAGGGACATTTCAACAAGGGCGCGATGGCCTAGGGTAAATGGATTGGCATTCATAATAATACAGCCTGTTTTCTTACTATTATTAAATCGAAGGGCTTTAAGTGCTTCAAGGCTTTGCATAAAGCCCTTATCCTGGCAAAGTTTATTATAAAAGGCATCATGTCTCACAAGATGTTTATCACTATCATCATAAAGTCCATTATCATTAATAATGCATTCCGTTAAAAACTCTGACACAAGGAATTCACTCAGTCTGATATTTGGTTTATGATTCCAATGTGAATTGTCTAAGAAAATTTCACCCATATCATGAGGTCTTTCAAAAAGAGATTGGGCATTAAGCACTTTAATCTTTTCAAAATCACATCTAAAGTACATCGCCTCATCTAATCGGCTATACATAATGACCATCATATCTGCTTTTTTCATTGGGGTACTACGAATGAGTTTGGCAATATCCATATCATTGGCTCTTGGCACACCATGATTGACTACACGTATTTTTTTATCTGGGAACTTCTCATTTACAAGACGT
Source organism: uncultured Clostridia bacterium (assembly GCA_937935915.1). Lineage (GTDB taxonomy): Bacteria > Bacillota > Clostridia > Lachnospirales > Cellulosilyticaceae > Cellulosilyticum. The sequence goes on along the minus strand of CALGWE010000137.1, from coordinate 493 downwards.
TGCACAAAACTTGCTAGTGTATTTTTATCTTCTACCCCTACGCCAAACAAGGTACTAGGCCCGAACATATGAATTGTACGTTGATAAGTCATTGATGTATTCGTAGTTTAATAATCATATTATTTACCCCTTTTTAATTTGATAGAATTTGGGTTTACTGCATCTTCTCAAATGCTTTGACAATCATTTCATAAAGCCTTGTGAGGATGGCTTTTTCATTGTGTTTCAAACATGCTATTTGCTCAATCATTGCATCTAATACTGGTAAATCTTCTGGTATTAATGTGTCACGTTCATAATCAATAGGGAACCATTGTTTACGTACTTTATTTAAGTCTTCAATAAGATCTAAAAGCTTCTTTGTTTCGGCCACAAAGTCTGAACCTAGGTGATAGGTTGCAATCAGATATTGCATGCGACGATACAGACCTTGTTTATGTTCATACATTAAGTGAATTGCACGATAATCAATTGTAAATTCACCGGTTTCCTT
>CALGWE010000136.1:0-1324 GCA_937935915.1 uncultured Clostridia bacterium | reverse complement strand
TCATCAATATTCTCTAAAAACATATAGAGCTCTTTACGCATACGTCTTTGTGTACGATGATTTTCATCAAAGTAAGGCTTAAGTTTAATGAGTTCGCCCAGATCTAAACCTTTAGACTTACTTTCCATGTAAATTTGCTTGAGAATGTTTTTTAACTCATAAGTTGGGAAGAACTCATAATGATAAATTGTTTCCCCACGTTCTTCATAATCGGCAATAACCTCTTCGAATTGATTGACTTAGTTTACTGCTACTAATAGTATAAGTAGGTGAATAAGAAAAAAGCTTATGATTAATAGGCCCAGCCATATTTAAGATTGATTGACAAAACTTATGAATCGTACTAATTTGAGCTGAATTCACACTCTCAAGTTCATAACGATATCTCAGTTTAAGAGGGCCAGTACTGGATTCCCATTTTTGTTGTAAGTATTTTTTGATTCTTATTTTGAGGTTATCAGTTGCTTTGTTTGTGAAAGTAATGACACCTATATTAGTAATAGAGCAGTCTGGATTAGTTTCTAGAAGGTGGATGATGCGTCTTGCTAAAACTTCTGTCTTACCAGTTCCAGCACCTGCTTTAACTAATATGAGGTCATCTTCTGCATTGACGATTGTACTTTGTTCTGCTGTTAGATTCATAAAATTTACCTTATCTTTCTCTACATAGTTCAATAAAAGGACAGTAATGACAATGGCAACCATTATTTTTTTCAAATGCGTTATGAAGAACGCCTTCGTAAACTGCCTTCATTTCTCTTGATACATGCCCTTTAAGGACGTTTTTCTTTTGGGTATAGTACCATTCTTTAACGTTATCCATAAATGCCTTTTCTTCATCGGTAGCATTACCAGCTGTAAAGAGTAAGAATTCTTGGAAGTTCGTTAGATTATAGCTTTGCTCAAAATCATTAATTTTTAAGATAAGATCACGTTTAGTTGTAATCGTACCACCTTCAATTTCTACTGCTTTTAAATCTGTTTTATTATAAGTGAGGCTACATTCACCACTACCTTTACCAAATTTCATGAGGTTTATAATATAAGGATTTTTTTTGAATAAAGCAGAAAGTAAATCCTCCATATTACGTTTTACATGAAGATGAATAGTTTTCCATGTACGGTCACTAAATAAGAAAGTTTCTTTAAAGGCAGATTCTTGAGTCTTAATGTAAATATCTAATTGGTTTTTTAGACGATCATAGAGTGTATTATCCTTGAAATGTATTGTTTGAGGTACGGATAAGTTCTCAGAATCAATCATATACATTACAGCACATTCGTACATACAAGCAATGACATAGAGCTGAAGTTGGAATTCCTG
>CALGWE010000135.1:0-1416 GCA_937935915.1 uncultured Clostridia bacterium | reverse complement strand
TCTGCTAACACCTTATAATCATCTGTCATCTCTAAAGATTGATGTGGTAAAAGTGCAGCCATCCCTAGTCTTGTATAAGACGGTAATACACCTAACATCATGTCTAATTGTGCTGAACATTTAGCTGTATCTTGTAGCTTTTGCCATAAACTATACCCCACTTCATAACGAAGTGCATCTGAAATAATAATAATCTTTTTCTCTTTACTATGTTTTACGAACTTACTATAAAACTCGATTTGACGTGGTAAAACATTAAATGCATCTTCCTGTTGTAAGCCTTTATTCCATTTAGATAACTGATTATATAGATATTCATTAGTATAGATATTCTCAACTAAATCACGTAGATTTTCATAAGCTGTACTCTCTTCTAGCTGATCATAATAGTAGTAAAATTTCCTATAATAATTATCAATACGATAATCCTTTTCTTTATACTGTGCAATAAGTTGTTCAAATTCATTTGGACAGTTATACTTAGCTTCTTGTACTAAATAATAGGCTGCCTCAATTAATTTATATTGAGCCTTATAGATTTTACCGAAATGCTTTTTCATACGTAATTCGCAGACCTGTACCATATTCATACCAGATAAAGTCGCACCTACATTTTCATCTAATAAACGCTCTCTCATCCACTGAATAATAATCTCATCAATACCCTCAAAAATTTCACACTCTACTAATGCTTCTGGTGCATACTTCTTCAGGCTTGTCTCTACCTTTAGCTGTGTTGCTACTAAACGTGATAATTCATCAAATTTATTATGATAGAGTACATTATTCATAAGGTTATCTAAAAAGGCAATCGTATTTCCTGGTTTAAAGGAACTAAATGCCTGCCATGCTTTAGGTAATTCTCCATCAATAACTCGCTCTGCATATGTGCTAAACATAGTAATTACTAACTTTTCAAGAGTTGGCTCTTCACTTGTAAATCCAAATTGTTCTTTACAAAACTGCCAAAACACCTCTATAAGATTGTATTTCTCAAATTCTCTTCTAATTCCCCATCTGTTAATATCACACGTACAACTTCTTCAAAAGAAGCAATCTTAGTTTTACAAAGCACACTTAATAAAGCTAGCTCTATAGTTTCCTTTGTAAAACTTTCTATTTCTAAATCATAAAATCTCTTTGTTCTATCTTTAGCACCAAAGAATTTTACATACTTTTTAATAACATCCTTATACTTTTCATCTATTCCTAAATCTACAGTTAATAAGGAAGCTCTATCCGCAAAGAACTCCTTAGAATATTTCAGGGTATCTGCTAAATGATTACCTCTAATTGAAGGCTTAGGAAATGGTGCATAAACTAAATAATTAGTTGTCTTATCTTCACGCTCCAAAAAAATCTTTGTCTTAAATTGATTATCTGGCTCCAAATGATATACCTTTGCATTGTTAAGCT
>CALGWE010000134.1:0-1811 GCA_937935915.1 uncultured Clostridia bacterium | reverse complement strand
AGAGCATGAAACAATTAAAGAATGGGTTAAAGACCTCAAAAATACTGAATACCTTGAGCTTAAATCTGCAAAGCTTGAAAAATTAAATGGTATGGACATTGCTTATGTACAAGGTGCATCTGAAGGTGAGAATTTTATAGAAGTAGATATAATTGAAGATAATGTATTCTATTCATATTCTATGGTATATGATAATAATGATAATCCATCATCTTTAAAAGAAGAACTATTAAAATTCGTATCAGCTGACTGGGAATAAAAAGAGTAAATTTACAATAGGAAGAGTATAATGGTGCTGATTTTAGGTAAACCTTTACATATGAGAGTTATTTGACTTAAATATTTATTTTTTGCCTTGGGCATAGTGAAAGGAATGACATCTAGAATGAAAGTTAAATTTAAAGGAAATGAAGTCACACTTCAAGGAAATCATGTGGAAGTAGGAGAATCAGCACCAGATTTTAATGTGGTAAATAAAGACTTAGAGACAGTAAAAGCAAGTAGTTTTCAAGGGAAACGCATATATGTAAGTGTACCTTCTATAGATACGCCAGTTTGTGATATGGAGATACGCCGTTTTAATGAAGAAGCTACTAAGTATAAAGATGCAAAAGTATATGTAATTTCTATGGATTTACCGTTTGCGCAACAAAGATGGTGTGGTAGTGCTGGAGTAGAAAATGTAGAGGTCTTATCAGACTATAAATATAGAAATTTTGGCCAAAACTTTGGGACTTATATTGAAGAATTAGGCCTTTTAACCAGGGCTATTTTTGTAGTGGATGCCAATGATGAAGTGATATATGTGGAGTACTGTGAAGAGGTTGGTGAACAGCCAAATTATGAAGCTGCTTTAGCTGCACTATAAGACTTAAATTCCTTTATTTGTAATTTCTTATAGACCAATATGGGAAAGTGATGTTATAGTGAATATAGCAAAGTATAAAGAATAGAGGATTTAAAATATGGAAAATAAACTTACACATTTTGATCACCATGGAAATGCTGTCATGGTAGATGTATCTGAGAAAAGTGTGACAACACGTATTGCTACAGCACAAGGAAAGATTAAGGTTAATGAAGCTGTGTTTGAAGCTATTGTAAATGGGACAAGCAAAAAAGGAGATGTATTAGGTGTTGCACGCATTGCAGGTATTATGGGTGTAAAGAAAACATCTGAGCTTATTCCAATGTGTCACCCACTCATGATTACAAAGTGTAATGTAGAGTTTGAACTAGATGCCGAGAACTTAACCGTTGTAGCCACTTGCAGCGTTAAAGTAAATGGACAGACAGGGGTAGAAATGGAAGCACTAACAGGTGTGAATATTGCACTTCTCACAATTTATGATATGTGTAAGGCCATTGATAAAGGTATGGTAATTAGTGACGTATGCCTTATGGAGAAACAAGGTGGTAAGAGCGGACACTATATTAGAGAAGAGGTCTAAAGGTGATATGTAATATAGAGAAAAGACCTAAAGTGTTTGCTGTAAGTGGTATCAAAAATTCAGGTAAGACCACTTTAGTGAGTAAGCTTGTAACTGCATTAACACAAAGAGGTTATAAAGTCGGCGTTATTAAACATGATGGCCATGATTTTAAGGCAGACCATGAAGGCACGGATAGTTACAAACATAAAGCAGCAGGGGCTCAAAATGTCATTGTATATTCTAAGACGAAGCTTATGATGGTACAAGATTTAGAGGAGCCTAATATTGAGGCAATTATAGAGTTACAAAAGGATATGGATATTATTATTTTGGAAGGCATGAAATATTCTAGTTTTCCTAAGATTGAAGTTGTACGTA
>CALGWE010000133.1:0-3744 GCA_937935915.1 uncultured Clostridia bacterium | reverse complement strand
CCCTACAACTATAACGATTAGAGGCGTTATAGTTGTAGGGTTTTTTAGTTTAGCTGGGTTTAAAATAGTATAGTCTTTAATACAAAATAGACGGATTTGTAACAAAAATCCTATAAAATGTCTTTGAAAATATAAAAACATGTGAAAAAAAACGATATATTTCATAATTTTATCAGAAAAATGTTGATTATTTTAAAAAGTAATGGTATTATGTAATTACCAAATAACAAAACGCACAAAAACCACAAAGATTAATGCTATAATTTGGTTAAAATAACTAAAAGGCAAGAAGGATAATACTAAAAAGGGGCGATGTAATATGAAGAAACAACAATTATTAGGAATTGGTATGAGTTTATTAATGCTTGTAGGAAATGTTACTTCTGTTTATGCTGGGACATGGACAATGAGAAATGTGACACCAGCACAAATTGCTAGTGAAATGAATGTAGGGTGGAACTTAGGAAATTCTTTAGATGCTTATGGTACATATTCTTTAGATGATGAAACATGCTGGAAAAATCCTAGAACAACTAAACGTATGATTGATACAGTAAAAGCACAAGGCTTTAATACAATTCGTATTCCAGTATCATGGGGAGATCACATTGTAGGTGAAGGATATAAAATAGACGATGCTTGGATGAATCGCGTACAAGAAGTTGTAGATTATGCCATAGATGATAATACATATGTCATTTTAGATACACATCATGAAAGTCATACTTGGTTAAAACCAGAATCAGCAAGTGTTGCAGCAGCTCACTCTGAACTTGCAGCAATTTGGTCACAAATCGCTTATAGGTTTAGAGATTATGGGGATCATTTACTTTTTGAAGGTATGAATGAACCAAGAATTATTGGTAGTAGCCATGAATGGAATGGCGGAGATGCTGATGGGAGAGCAGCGATTAATGCTTTAAATAATACATTTATTAGTGCAGTCAGAAAAACAGGGGGTAACAATCGTAATAGATGCCTTATTATTTGTCCTTATGGGAATAATGGAGAACCTAATGGCCTTTCAGGTTTTGAATTACCAAATGATCCTAATATTATGGTTGCTATTCATGCTTATACACCATATGGCTTTACATATATTCCAGAGGGTAATCCAAGTTGGTCGACATCCGTTTGGGATGGTACACAAAAATATACAATTGAAGATGTGATGAGCAGATTAAATGACCAAATTGTGAGTAAAGGAGTACCCGTAATTATTACTGAATTTGGGGCAGTTAATAAAAATAATGAAGCAGATGTTATTAGATGGACAAAAGACTATATGGAGACAGCTGCAAAATACGGCATCAAATGTATTTGGTGGGATAATAATCAACATGGTGCTTATGATGGGGAATCATTTGGTCTCTTAGATCGCAGTACATGTACTTGGACAAGAAAAGGCGTAGCAGATATGCTTGTAAGATGTGGTAATAATAGTCAAGGAAACAATGCAGGTGGTAGCACAGCTGCACCTAAAGTAAGTGTTAAGATGACTGAAGAATGGGGCAATGTAGGTGTTGGCAATATTACAATTACAAATACAACAGGTCGCCCATTAAATGGTTGGTCATTTACATTTACATCAAATCGTCCTATTTCACAAATGTGGGATGTAGAGGGATTTGTTCAAACTGGCTATAATACTTATACAATTACTAGCCCATCAGGTAACGGTTATCTCGCACCAGGCGCCTCTCATACATTTGGTTGCGTATTTGGTCAATGTAGAAATTACCAATGCAAGATTTAACTAAAGTAGGATTCAATTAAAAGTTGATTAATTTAAATAAGGATTAATTTAAAAGAGGTTAATAAAATAGCCTCTTTTTTTTGTCTATAAAGTAAAAGTGCATTATATGAATTTTTATATAACATTTCAATTATTGAGTATTGAAAATTGTGAATTATTTTACTATAGTATAAACAGCTAAGGGTAAAATGAACAATAAAATAGCAAGAAAGAGAAAAAAATAATTTAAATTGCTAGTGTTTTAAAGAAAGAAATAAAAATGAGATATTAAGGGGTGTAAAAATGAGAAATAGAAGATGGTTAGGAATAGTAATGAGTGCATTAATGATGGCAGGTAGTGCCAGTTCCCTTTATGCAGGAACAGGTACAATGCGTAATTTAACACCAGCACAAATCGCAAATGAAATGAATGTAGGTTGGAATCTTGGAAACTCATTAGATGCTTATGGGACACATTCACTTAATGATGAAACATGTTGGGGAAATCCTAGAACAACAAAAAGAATGATTGATACAGTTAAAGCAAAAGGGTTCAATACCATTCGTATTCCAGTATCTTGGGGTGACCATATGAGTGGTGCACCAAATTTTACAGTTGACCAGGCGTGGATGAATCGTGTACAAGAAGTTGTAGATTATGCAATTGATGATAATATGTATGTCCTTTTAGATACACACCATGAAACAAGCTGGTTAAAACCGGATAATGCCCATGTTGCAGCTTCAGAAAAACAATTAGCTGCACTTTGGACACAAATTGCAGAAAGATTTAAAAACTATGATGAACATTTACTTTTCGAAGGTATGAATGAACCAAGAATCGTAGGAAGCAGCAAAGAGTGGAATGGTGGAGATGCGGAAGGTAGAAGTGCAGTCAATAGATTAAATAAAGCCTTTATTAATGCCGTTCGTAAAACAGGTGGTAATAATAGCAAACGTTGCCTTGTTGTATGTCCTTATGGTAATAATGCGGATACAGATGGTCTCATTGGTTTTGAAATTCCAAGCGATCCTAATATTATGGTAGCAGTACATGCCTATACACCATATGGCTTTACATATGTCCCAGAAGGTAATCCAAGTTGGGCAACAGCTTACTGGGATGGTTCATTAAAAAATACAGTAGATGATGTCATGAATAAAATTAATCAAAATCTTGTTAGTAAAGGTGCAACAGTACTGATTACAGAGTTTGGTGCAGTTAATAAAAATAATGATAGTGAAGTTGTGAAATGGACAAAAGATTTCATGGGCACAGCTTCTAAATACGGTGTCAAATGTGTTTGGTGGGACAATAACCAACATCAAAGTGGTAGTGAACGATTTGGTATATTAGATCGTAATTCATGCACTTGGACAAGAAATAGTGTTGTCGATACAATTATACAATGTGGCGGTAAAGGTGTTACCCCAACGCCAACACCAGACCCAACACCTTCTGATACAATCATTAAAGATTATGCCACATTAAAGGATGGTTGGTACTATATTAAAAATACAAATGCACAAAAATACTTAGAAGTTAAAGACAATGTAGGTGGCAACGGTCAAAATGTACAAATTGGAACAGGTACAGGTAAAGAATCACAAAAATGGTACCTCAAAAATGTAGGTAATGGTTATGTGACACTTAAAAATGGCACAGGTTATATGTTAGATGTAAACTATGGTAAAAATGAAAATAATACAAATATTCAAGTTTACTCAGCAAATGGTGCTAGTGCACAAGAATTTAAATTAGCCAAAACAAATCAAAATAATGTATATGGTATTGTCACAAGATGTTCAGCAGATACAAAGAGCTTAGATGTGGCTTCAAGATCTACAGCTGAAGGAGCTAATGTTATTCAATATGCTTATCAAGGTGCAAGTAATCAAACTTGGGTATTAGAAGCCTGCAATGGTAGCAGCGTTACACCTCAGCCAACACCAAATCCAGAACCTAGTACATCAGAAGCCGTAAAAGTTAAAGTGACATCAGATTGGGG
>CALGWE010000132.1:0-5455 GCA_937935915.1 uncultured Clostridia bacterium | reverse complement strand
CAGCTCAAAAAGAAGGTTATGTAGCTGCTGCAGATAACGGATACACTGTAGTAATCGATACACACCTTACAGAAGAACTTCTCGAAGAAGGTCTCGTTCGTGAAGTAATCTCTAAGATCCAAACAATGAGAAAAGAGGCTGACTTCGAAGTACAAGATCACATTGAAGTTGCTTACACAGGTAATGAAAAAATTGGTGCAATCATGGCTAAAAATGCACAGTACATTGCATCAGAAGTATTAGCTAACAGCGTTACAGAAGGAACTGTTGATGGCTATACAAAAGACTGGAAAATTAACGGCGAAGCTGTTACATTCTCAGTAAAAAAAGCTTAATCAAAACAGACCGTAGCATTATGCTACGGTCTGTTTTGATTCTTATTATTTGGGTTCAACCCCATTTACTAATTGTCTATTGTAATAAACACACACATTATCTGCATTAGCATATGAATAATCATTACTTTGATCAAAGTTTGACCAATCTTCTTTATTAATACGTGTATCTATAGTTAATGTACCTGTATTATCTAACACATTCCCACCTAAAAAGCTTATTTCTAAATATGTATCAGCTTTCTCTGTTTTTGTTTCCATTGGTACAATTTCAGTTTTTACCTCAGTTGTCATACTTTTATACCATGGGGCTACTGTATAACTTATGGCTGCATTATCTACTGATACGTTATTCTTTGTTGCATTATCAGCTGTATAGTAGTAACGAATTTTTACTTCTGATAAGTCATACCCTTCTTCTTTATCTATTGTAAGCTTAAAGCTATTGCCTATTGTATTGCTATTTTCTTCTGTTTGCTTATCTACCGTTAATTTAAATGGAGATTTTAATTCTCCTGATTTATTTAATATATTAATGGTTAGTGCAACTGGATCAGTCTCTGTGAAATGGAATAGTATTTCATTCTTGCCTTCTGGAAGTGATTTTATAAAATCCCAGTTAAAAACTACTAACTTACTTGATTGCATGCCATGTACAATATACTCCTCATTAGCTATAAGCTCTTTGTCATTATACGTAATCTTTTCAAAACTATTATTTGTTAAATCAACATAAGTATTTATATTAGGATTTAATTTATCATATTCATCTGGTTTGTCATAATCATATGTTGCCTCTTTCTTACTTATACTCCCAACTCTTGGTTTCTCTATTTTAATCTTTAAATTTTTACGAATACCTGATTCAAAATCAAAAGCTAATATCATAATCCCTTCATCTTGAGAGCTCATATATCTATAATCTAAGCACATTGTCATATCTTCATCTGTATCATTTGTCAAAGAATAACACCAGTCCATTAATTTATTTCCTTTATTAGAAATACTAACAAGCTTATCCTTACCTGTATGTATGGATATATGGATATCTTTAGGATATTCCCAACTTCTATCATCTACACCTAATTTATATACTTCCATATCACTAGAGATTTCTATTTCTGAATCAATTGTTGAATCAATAATATTGATTGGAATCATCATTGAATTAGCTCCACAAATACATTCCACTTCAACTTCACTTATTGGTAGTCTCTTTAAAAAGCTAGGTAAGAATACGATTTCTGTTCTTTTTCCTAACGCAGCAGGTTCAACTTTAAAATCTCTACCTTTTACTAAATCTTTTCCATTATATTTAAACTGGATATAATATATTTCAGATCCCTCGATGTATCTAGAAATACGTAGTGGCTCTTCTTTACTTCTATCATAAGTCACCGGTTTACTATTATCTATGATTTCTATCTCTATTGTTTTACGTGCACCTGATTCAAATTCAAAGGTTAGTTTCACAGTGCCTTTTTGTGATTTCATATAACTATGTGCTATATATGTAGTTTCTTCAGTAGTATTACCTATTAATTCATTTATTTTAGTAGTATAATCTTCGCCTTCTTCTAAGGCTACTCCCTCATTTGAGATTCCTGTTAATTTATCTGCCTGAGTTACTATATCAACGGCAATTCCAAATGTACTACTATATTCTTCATATGCTGTTTTGCCATATTCATGTATAAGGCATGATACATCTTGAGTTAGCTTAATTGATGAATCTACTACATTAAGTGTATATGTAATAGTTTCGGTTTTTTCAAAGTTAAATTTTATTTCTGTCTTGCCCATCGGGAGTTGTTTTAAAAACTCTTCTTTAAAATGTACACCCATACTACTCATTGTACGGTACACTACATAATCTTCTTCATAAACTAACTCTTTTCCATCCACTGTCATATTTATTAAAGTATCACGATTAAATGTAATGCATGGGCATATATAGTTATCTTTTTTTGCCCTATCGTATGTTCCTTCTAATGGTGTTACTTCTGCTTTTTTCTCAACAGCTTTCATATTTACATATAAGTTATAGCTTTTACCTGATTTAAATACAACCTTTAATGTTAAGACTCCTACATCCTTTGTATTTAAATAATCATTATCTAAGATTAAGCTATCTTTTTGTGTTCCTTCAATATACTGATACTCGTCTCCTAAAGTTAACTCTTTTTTATCTTCATAGATGGCCACTATTTTATCATCATTTATATGTAATACATCTATTTCAACTTCACCTTCCCAAGGATATGTTCCTAATTCATAATTAATGTAGTTTGTACTAAGTGGCACTGCATCTGCTTCTTCTATTCCATCTACTTTTATCATACTTTCATCTGACATTTCTACACCATATACTGTATTAAACATTACGGTAGAAATTCCAATAGCTATGCCTAATTGCTTTAACATTTTCCTGTTCATAATACACCTCTCCCCAAATTAACTTAATTTTAAATTAATTCTAATATTTACCTTGTATTATTAAAACATCCTTGATTTTCATTTAAAGCATAGAATTATACATCTTGTACATTTATAGGAAAACTCTTATTAAAACATTGGTACAAAATATAAAAAAGTGGCATAAAACCTTTCTCAGTTTTATGCCACTTTTTTTCATCTAACACTTTTCTATATATCTTGAAGTGCGTCATAACCTTCTTCGCCCGTACGCACTTTAATGACATTTTCTACACTATATACAAAGATTTTTCCATCTCCAATATGGCCTGTATAAAGCACACGTTTTGCTTCATTAATAACTGTTTCTACTGGTACTTTACATACCACAATATCCACTTGAACTTTTGGAAGTAAATTAATTTCTAAAGGTGTACCACGATAAAGTTCTGTAGAACCTTTTTGCATCCCACAACCTAATACATGATTAACTGTCATACCGGTAATACCAATACGATTCATTGCTTCTTTTAATACTTCAAAATGATTTTCTTTTGTAATAATCCTAATTTGCGTCATCTTCACATCTGAACCTACTGATGAAGTTGCTTTTACTTCTGTTACTGGAATAGCTACTTCTGGGCTTACAACTTTACTACTATCTACTGTTGCTGCCATTTCACCACTACCAATCATTCTACTACCTGTTGTATAGAAATCTGCATAAGCACTTACTAAACCATGCTCTGGTAAATCAAGACCACTAATTTCTTCTTCTGCTGTAACTCTTAAGCCAATTGTATGTTTAATGATTTGGAATACAATTGTCATAGTAATAGCAACCCAAGCCATAACACTTACTACACCAATTACTTGAATACCTAAGAAACTAGCACCATGTCCATAGAAAAGTCCTTCTGATGTTGAGAATAAGCCTGTTAAAATTGTACCTGTTGCACCACACATACCATGAACCCCAACTGCACCAACAGGATCATCTACTTTTAATACTTTTTCTACAAACTCAATTCCAAATACAACTACAAATGCTGCTATAAGACCAATGCAAAATGCGCCAAATGGATCAACTACATCACACCCTGCTGTAATTGCTACTAAACCAGCTAATGAACCATTTAATGTCATAGATACATCAGGCTTGCCATAACGTACCCATGTAATAATCATTGTTGCAAGTGTTGCTACTGCTGCTGCTAAGTTAGTTGTTGTAAAGATTACACCCATTGAAACAAGTGCCTCATCCCCATCTGCACATACTGTTGAACCACCATTAAATCCAAACCAACAGAACCATAAGATAAATACACCTAAAGCACCAAGTGTAATACTATGTCCTGGAATAGCTTTTGGTTTGCCATCTTTTGAGAATTTACCAATTCTAGGTCCTAAGATAATTGCACCAACGAATGCCGCTACACCCCCAACCATATGAACTGCTGTTGAACCAGCAAAATCATGGAAGCCTAGTTGTGCAAGCCAGCCACCACCCCAAATCCAGTGACCAGAGACAGGATAGATTATAGCACTAATAACTGCACTATATATACAATAAGAAATGAACTTTGTTCTCTCTGCCATAGCCCCTGAAACAATCGTTGCTGCTGTTGCACAGAAAACTGTTTGGAATATAAAGAATGCATATTTAGGGACACCTGCTGGTAAAATATCAGCATATTCTCCCATACTAAATAAATCAAAGCCACCTATTAAAGCACTACTACCACCAAACATTAAACCAAAACCTGTTAACCAATAAAGTGGTGTACCAATGGAAAAGTCCATAAGGTTTTTCATAATAATATTTCCGGCATTCTTAGATCTTGTAAAACCTGTTTCTACCATTGCGAAGCCCGCCTGCATAAAGAATACTAAAGCTGCTCCTAATAATACCCATATTGTACTTGCTGCTGAATACATACTTATTCCCCCTTAACTTCTACTTTTATCACATAGATAAACTCTATAAAACAACAAAAAGGCGCTATAGATTAATTTCTTAATCTATAGCGCCTTTGCTATTTTTATCCTGTTGTTTTACTTATCTGTATTCTATCATATACTTTAAGTAATTTCCAGTATTTTTTTAATTTTTCTTTTATTTAACTTTAACCTATTGTGGGATACTTCCACTAATAAGTTCTCCATCATAGAATACTGCAACTTTATCTGCACCTTCATAAGAGAAGTCATTTGATTGATCAAATGCAGACCAGTTATTATTTGCTGTACGTGTACCCATTACTAAAGTGCTTGCACTAGTAAGTTTAGCATCTGTATCAAATGTAAATTCAATGTATTGATTTGCTGTAGCTGTAGCTGTTTCCATATTCTTAACTGTACCTGTTACATTTTCCCCTATACTTACATACCATGGTGCAGTTGTATATTGCATAGCTGCTGCATCAACCCAACAAGTTGTACCTACTTTTGGTTGTTCATTTGTGAAGTAGTAACGAATTGTAAGTTTAGATAAATCGTATTCTTTACCTTCTTTAGCTTTTAATGTGAATTTAGGAGCTATTGCATTTGCAGTTGGAGCTGTTGTATTTTCTACTTGAATATCGATGTTACCTGTTACTGCACCTATTTCTGTTGTATCATCTACAACTACTTTTACAATTTGATCTGAACCTGCACTAAATACAAATGTTAAATTTGTTCTACCTATTTGTAATCCCATTAAG
>CALGWE010000131.1:0-1877 GCA_937935915.1 uncultured Clostridia bacterium | reverse complement strand
TATTCTAGCCTCTGCATGTCCTTTTTTTGTTTCTTCTTTAAGCGGTTATTGTTTAAATCCAAAATAACTTGAAATGCTAAAAGTCCTATTAATGTAATCATTGAAGCCTCATCTACAAATGGTGCTCCTGTCATTAATGCAATACCAAAACGTAATATACATAGTGTAATAAGTAATGCACAGTATTTAATAAGATATTTTTTCATTATACTCCCCCAATATCTATGTACGCTAATAAAATGCTTTATGGGGCACCTTATTAGCCTTATTATTCATTATATCATATATACTACTTTTGCTTTAGTTTTGTCCACCTAAACACATTTCTACCCAGTTTTCTGTGATGTGTCTTACGTACTTCCAGCCTTGATGCTCTAACCATTCTAAACTCACCTTGTTTAAATCCCATTGCACTAGAATCATATACTCACCTCGTTTAGAAGCATAACCTTATTATTCCCTATTTATACAATCCCTACTTTACTTCCATAGTTATTATATAATAAGTTAGTATATTATACGTCACATCAGGACATATTGATACAAGTTTTATCTTTTTATATCAAAATTTTTATTCTTCATTACAGTATTTTAATCTTATGCAAATAATTCTTGTAACCTTTCTGTATCAAGGGCCACACCAATTACACAAATACGCCCTGTATATTCTGCTGGTCCTATTACCACACTTGTTTCTTCTGGTACATAATTAAAATGTAACCATGTGCCATCTTCAGCTTCTACAATACCTTTTGCTCTTAAAACTGTCCCATAGTTACCTTCTAATTCAAACGTTCTTAAGATATCTTCAAGACCTTCCTTTGTAAATTTACGGCAGGTTTCAGTTCCCCAGCTAATGAATACTTCATCTGCATGATGATGATGTTCGTGTTCATGCGTATGTCCCTCACAGCAATCGTGGTGATCATGTGTTTGGCTATGTGTATGAGCATGTCCATTTTTCTCACAACATTCATGATGATGCTCATGATGTCTTTCTTCTTCACATGTATGGCAATGACATTCTCCCTCATGATGATGTTCTTCATGAGAATGATTTGCTGCTTCATGGGCCTCTAAAATAGTTGTAAAATCACATTTTGTAAAGGCACCTAAAATTTGTTTACCTGTTAATTGATCCCAAGGTGTCGTAATAATTGTTGCCTCCCCATTGACCTTTCGGATTTCATTTATACATGTTTCAAGTTTACTTTCTGATATAGTTTGTGTACGACTTAAAACAATACTTTGGGCACTGCTTATTTGATTTTCATAAAACTCTCCATAGTTACGAAGATACATTTTACACTTATTTGCATCTACAACAGCTACACTATATTCAATCTCAATGCCATAGCTTTCTGGTAAATTTAAGATAGCATTTTGAACATCTGAAAGTCTACCTACCCCTGATGGTTCAATAATAATACGTTCTGGTGAATACGTTGCAATGACTTCTTCTAATGCCTTTTCAAAGTTTCCTACTAGTGAACAACAAATACATCCTGCATTAAGCTCTTGTACTTTAATCCCTGCTTCTTTTAAAAAGCCGCCATCTACACCTATTTCACCAAATTCATTTTCAATTAAAACTAATTTCTCACCTTGAAAAGCCTCTTTAATAAGCTTTTTAATAAGTGTTGTTTTACCTGCTCCTAAAAAACCTGAAATAATATTGACTTTAATCATTTTTATCTCCTCTAATCTCATCTATTTTTACAGTAGTTTTTCATTAATAATTCATATAAACTAAGTTATCCTCTGGCTGCTTCATTGGTTTAAATGATTCGATAACCATACGAATTTGTTCCTTAGTTCCTTCTGCTGCCTTAACTGGTATATATTCAAGATGTCCAACTATTTCACCCCAACACTGA
>CALGWE010000130.1:0-1658 GCA_937935915.1 uncultured Clostridia bacterium | reverse complement strand
TAACTTTAGATGTGAGCTCACATTAGATGGTTATTTAAAATCTCAAAAAGTTATTGGACTTGAAGGCATTGATACAAGAGCCCTTACAAAAGTATTAAGAGATTATGGTACAATGCGCGCCATTATTGCAGTAAGAGAACTTACACCAAGCCAAATTAAAATGAAAATTGATGCCTTTAGTAACACAGCAGCTGTACCAGAAGTGACAACAAAAGAAAAATATGAAATTACAGCTAAAAAGATAAAAGGCGAAAATAAACCACATATTGCAGTCATTGATTGTGGGATTAAAGCCAATATATTACGTTCATTTGAAGCACTTGGCTGTCGCATGAGTGTATTTCCATACAATGCCACAGCTGAGGAAGTGGCAGCAGTAAACCCTGATGGCATCTTCTTATCAAATGGGCCAGCTGACCCTAAAGATGTACCAGAAGCATTTATTGGGAAAAAACCAATTACAGGAATTTGCCTTGGTCATCAATTAATCAGTCTTGCAACAGGCGGAGACACAGCAAAACTTAAATTCGGTCACCATGGTTGTAATCACCCAGTTAAAGACTTCATTACAAACCGTGTTTACATTACATCACAAAATCATAACTACTATGTAGCCAAAATGCCAGAAGGTGCCGTAGTAACACATACAAATATGAATGACCAAACTGTAGAAGGCATGTATTTCAAAGATTTAGATATTTATAGCGTACAGTTCCACCCAGAAGCATGTCCAGGACCAACTGATACAGCTCATATCTTTGAAGAATTCATTACAGTTATGCAAGGAGGAAAATTAAATGCCTAGAGATAATAGTATTAAAAAAGTTTTAGTAATAGGATCAGGTCCTATCGTTATCGGACAAGCAGCAGAATTCGACTACTCAGGAACACAAGCTTGTCAAGCAATCCGTGAAGAAGGCATTGAAGTTGTCCTCGTGAATAGTAACCCAGCGACAATTATGACCGACAAAGAAATTGCAGACAAAATTTATATTGAGCCACTAACAGTAGAATTCCTTGAAAAGGTTATTGCTAAAGAAAGACCAGATAGTTTACTTGCAGGTGTAGGGGGGCAAACAGCCCTTAACCTTGCGGTTGAATTATATGATAAAGGAATTTTAGATAAATATAATGTACGTGTTATTGGAACACAAATCTCTGCCATTAAAGAAGGGGAAGACCGTGAACTCTTTAGAGCCCTTATGGCAAGAATTAATCAACCTTGCATTGAAAGTGACATTGTAGAATCTGTAGAAGATGCCGTGATGTTCGCTAGAAAAATTGGGTACCCAGTTGTTGTCAGACCAGCATATACATTAGGGGGTACAGGTGGCGGAATCGCTGAGACAGAAGAAGAACTTCGCGATATTTGTGCAAGCGGACTTCACCTTTCACGTGTACACCAAGTTTTAATTGAAAAATGTATCAAAGGTTGGAAAGAAATCGAATACGAAGTAATGCGTGACCAATATGGTACATGTATTACAGTATGTAATATGGAAAACATTGACCCAGTAGGGATTCATACAGGAGATAGTATCGTTGTAGCACCTTCTCAAACACTTTCAGATAGAGAATATCAAATGCTTCGTCGTGCGTCACTTGATATTATCTCAGCTTGTGATATCCGCGGAGGTTGTAACGTACAACTTGCCCTT
>CALGWE010000129.1:0-3015 GCA_937935915.1 uncultured Clostridia bacterium | reverse complement strand
AGAGGTGACAGGGTGCATGTTCTTTATATAGATATTTTGTTTTTAATAAATTTTGTAATGGACACTATTATATTTATAATAACAACTATGATACTTAATAAACCCCTATATATAAAGAAACATTTAATAGGTGGTGGAATTGCAGCTTTGTTATATTGTATGCTACTTATATTGCCGGTATTACAGCATTTGCCTTACAGTGTATGTACTTTGTTTGTACCTGTTATTTCTATTTTATACTTATATAAGCCCATTAAGTTGAAGAAGTTTATAAAATACTATTTGATAAGTATAGGTGTGGCAGCATTAATAGGAGGTATAAGTTTTACCATATTATATCAATTATATACCTACTTATAAAGTGAGTGCTGGATATGTACTGGTTATAGGTATATGTGTAGGAGGGAGTCTATACTTTTCCTTTTATGCGTTAAGAAGAAGACTTGTTATGCCACACTTTGAATATGATTTAGAGATACATTATGATGGAAAAATAGGCCATATTTTAGGGCTTTTAGATACAGGAAATATGTTATACACCCCTATAAGCCATAGACCAGTAGTGGTTGTAACATATGATGTGGTGAAGGACTTACTAACAGAAGATGAATGTAAGAACATAGAAAGTTGCCATAATGATGCGGGAAAACTATTAGAACTGGATAGAGGACCTAAATATATTATTCCTTTTCATAGTATGGGATGTGAAGAAGGATTGCTATGGGGGATTGAAAGTGAATGTATTGTTTTGCATAAAGGGATTTTTCAAAAAAAGGTACCAAGGTGTGTGATAGGCATTGCATTTGAGAAGATATGTGGAGACCGCGTGTATAAGGCATTAATTCATCCTGATTTTGTAGTTAGGGAGGAGGAGTAGGTAATGATAAAGATATGGCATTGTTTAAAAACATTAATTCAAAAGGGAGTATGTCATTACATAAGAGGAAAGAGCCAGGCAATAGATTATATAGGAGGTAGTGAAGTACTACCTCCACCACTTACGAGAGAAGAAGAGGAAGCATTAATTACAAGAATGGCAGAGGCAGAAGGTAATGAAGAAGTATTAAAAGAAATTAAGACCACATTAATTGAACGCAATTTAAGACTAGTTGTATATATCGCTAGAAAATTTGAAAATACGGGAATTCATATGGAGGATTTAATTTCTATAGGAACTATAGGGCTTATTAAATCAATTAATACATTTAATCCAAGTAAAAAAATAAAGCTGGCTACGTATGCTTCTAGGTGTATAGAAAATGAAATTTTAATGTTTTTAAGACGTACAAATAAATTAAAAACAGAAGTTTCTATTGATGAGCCCCTTAATGTAGACTGGGATGGTAATGAATTATTACTATCAGATATATTAGGGACAGAACCGGATATTATTTCTAGAAATATTGAAGAAGAAGTAGATAAGAAACTTTTGAAACAGGCATTATTAAAGCTTACAGATAGAGAAAGAGAAATTGTGGAACTACGTTTTGGTTTTAGGGCGCAGGGAAAAGAGAAAACGCAAAAAGAAGTAGCAGATCTTTTAGGAATTTCGCAATCTTATATTTCAAGACTAGAAAAAAAGATTATACTAAGGCTTAAAAAGGAAATTAATAGAATGAGCTAAAGCTTTGAATAAATAATAGTATTATGGAAAAACTTATTTATAGACTTAACTTATGCTGGAATAGTATGCTAGGAGGCAAGGATATGGCTATAAATAAGGTGGAAATATGTGGGGTAAATACAGCGAAACTTCCCATTTTAACAAATGAACAGAAAGAAATATTGTTTAAACTCATTGAACAAGGTGATAATGCAGCAAGAGAAGAATACATTAGAGGAAATTTGAGACTTGTTTTAAGTGTTATTCAACGTTTTAATAATCGTGGAGAGCATGTAGACGATTTATTTCAAGTTGGTTGCATAGGGCTTATTAAAGCTATTGATAACTTTGATGTGACACAAAATGTAAGATTTTCTACGTATGCAGTACCAATGATAATTGGTGAGATTAGAAGATATTTACGTGATAATAATGCGATTCGTGTCAGTCGTTCTCTAAGGGATACTGCTTATAAAGCATTACAGGCTAAGGAGCAACTGACACGTAAGAATGCAAAGGAACCTACTATTCAAGAGATAGCAGATGAACTAGGTGTAAAAAAAGAAGATGTCGTATTTGCCTTAGATGCAATTCAAGACCCTATTTCTTTATTTGAGCCAGTTTACCATGATGAAAGTGATACACTATACATTATGGATCAAGTAAGTGATGAAAAGAGTCAAGATGATATTTGGCTTGAAAATATTGCATTGAAAGAAGCTATGAAACGTATTAATGAAAGAGAAAAACAAATACTAATGCTTAGATTTTTTGCAGGTAAAACGCAGATGGAAGTAGCCAATGAGATAGGCATTTCTCAGGCGCAAGTCTCTAGGTTAGAAAAAACTGCACTTAAGCATATGAAGAAATATATTTAAAAGAAGTAAAAGGTACAGTGATAAGCATTGTACCTTTTGTTTATATTGACTTTTATAAAAAAGGTATAATACGCTTGATTATAATAGGATTTTAGGAGGATATGCTATGAAGTGCCCAGATAGTGGGTATAGTACATTAAAAGTACTGGACTCTAAATCTAGTAATGAAAATGAAGTGATTTTTAGAAGTACGCAGTGTGAAGAATGTAACAGCAAGAGTATTAGTATAGACCGAATTGAAGCATTACCTGTTTCACTTACAAAGGAAAAAGAAGAGGCATTAATTGCCAAAATGATAACTTTTAAAAGTGACGAGAAAGTACTAAGGGAAATAAAAACAACATTAATTGAAGGCAACTTAAGATTAGTAGCGTATATTGCTAAAAAGTTTGAGAATACAGGAATACAAATGGGAGATTTGATTTCTACAGGGACTATAGGGCTGATTAAATCAGTTAATACATTTAATCCGAATAAGAATGTAAAGCTTGCCACATACGCATCTAGATGTATCGAAAATGAAATTTTAATGAT
>CALGWE010000128.1:0-1141 GCA_937935915.1 uncultured Clostridia bacterium | reverse complement strand
TGCAGAGTATTTAGCTGTGCCAGTTTGGAATATTGTAACATTTGAAGATGATGTGGATTATAAGACAGCAGCTTTGTGTGAACCAACTGCAGTAGCATTACATGCTGTAGAAAGCGGTACCATTGAAAATGAAGATACCGTATTAGTTATAGGAAGTGGTGCTATAGGATATCTTACAGCTTTATGGGCTAAGGAAAAAGGTGCAAAAAGAGTTGTGATTGCATGTAGAAGTCAACAAAAAGCTGATTTTGCTAAGGAGTTAGATCTAGAAGCGATAGTTATAAAAGAAGATTATGTAGCACAGCTTAAAGAAATATTAGGCATAATGCCAAATGTGGTAATCGAGTGTGTAGGAAGCAATAATGCGATTCAAATGGCATTAGAGTGTACTAGAAAAGGTGGACGCATAGTTTGTGTAGGTAATCCAGAGGGAGATATAGTATTAAGTCAAAAGATTTATTGGAAAATCCTTCGTAATGAATTAAAAGTTATTGGTACATGGAATTCGAGTTATTCAGATATCATAAATAATTGGAAAGAAGTAATACACGTAATGAATGGACATACCGTGCCATTTGAAAAACTTATTACACATGTATTTCCTTTAAGTCAAAAAGATGAGGCTTTTAATGTTTTAAGAAATAAAACAGAATTTGCTATTAAGGTAATGTTTGTACTTGATGAAACTCATCACTAAGATTTGATTAAGGATGAAGAGACGCTATGAAATTAAAGAAGTGTACACAAAAGCAACTCAAATCTCTTAGCAGAAATAATAATATAATTTGTTTCGGTTATACCAAATGGTTAGAAGAAATATGCCGGGATGAAACAGTAAGAGAAAAGATAATAGGATTAGTAGATAATAATACACATATTTGGGGTCAAACGGTTAAATTAGGGAAAAGTGAAGTTTTAGTTAATGATCCGGTTTGTATTAAATCTATGTTGCAAGAGCATGTAGTTGTTGTAATTACAGCAAGTTATCAAGAATTATTATATATATAGAAGAAACTCGTTTTTTATTACTCTTTCATTTTGTTCCGATCTGTGATCGAATTACCCGGATGTGAAATGTAATACTTTTTGATGTTTTCCGCCTGTAAAGTAAAAAGCAGGAATCCTTATCTTCCATAAGAGT
>CALGWE010000127.1:0-9916 GCA_937935915.1 uncultured Clostridia bacterium | reverse complement strand
GAATTAATTTAATATCTAAAAGTCCTGACTCTGCAATCATCTTTTGATTGTAATTACCTTCTTTTTGTCTTTCTTCATAACTTATTGCAGTATTTTCTTCTTTAAATAAAAGATAAATCATAAATAAGTGCATAAAGTCTAATTGTTCTAATGTAATCCCACCTTTAGCAAATGGATTTTCATCTACACTTCTTACTTCAATATATTGAATACCCTCTTTATTAATAGACTCTAATAAATTGCCATTGTCTTTTGCTTTAGGACGAATTTGACTATAGAGCTCTTTATAGTTTTGAAGATGCCCATCAGCTACAAATTCATTTAAACTCTTTGTATAAGTTTCAACACTTGTATAGTTAGGATATAAATCTAAAGCATTTTTATAGCCACTTGTGCCTAAACGATAAGACATAGCCCCTTCATGACTATATGCACCTTCTCCGACTTTTTGGAGATTTTTCATATGGTCTTGTACATAAGACTCATGCATAACAGGTGTTGCTGCTATTAAATACACCATAAGCCATCTGTATTCTAAGTAATTTCTAACAACCTTTAAATACACTTCATCTTTAAAAAGTTGATACGACTGGTTTTGACCCATATTTTCATGTAACTTTTTAATAAATTCTTCTTCAAAAGAAAAATTAAAATGAATACCTGAAATAAGTTGTTTTTTACCACCATACTTTTTAAAAAGCTCTTCGCGATATATTCTTGCTATTTTACAAGGCTCACAGTCTTCATATTCTGCAATTGGAATCTTTTCATCTTCTGGAATATCGCAAGGCATAGATTGTGGCCATAAATATTCATCTCCCACATTTAATGCCACAATATCATAAAGGGCATTTACAAAATCATATGTGGCCTTTGTACTATTAAATATAGGCGTAATGACTTCTATCTGACTTTCTGAAAAATCTGTTGTGATATATGGATTTTTAAGTTTACTTCCAAAAATGGCAGGATGCAGTGTAGTTGCAAGTTTCCCTAACTTTGTTGTACGTAGCGTTTCTCTCTCAAGACCAAAATTTCCTGCTAAAATTTCCTCTGGAGTAAATAACTCTTTTATTCTCTCTAACATTTTATACTCCTTTTTCATAAGGTGATTTCTATCTTTTCACCTTATGTCCTCTCTAATTAATATATTACTTAATCATAATCTTCTTTTTAATATGTTTTCTTATCCCTTTAACTTATAAACTAACAATTACTTTTAAATTATAACAATCTACTTGTTAGTATACAGTATTTGTCATGAAAGCAAAATTATAATTTTACTGATAAATATTTTTCTTTATAAAAAGTGGAACCTTTTTATAAAAGTACTCGTCTTATATGATAACAATTAGATTTAAAGGAGTTATTTATGAGAAAACAATTTACATATTTTATGGCCGTACTAGCTCTTAGTACAACACTTATTGGATGTGGTGCCAAAGATACTACACCAACTACACCTGAAACTTCAGTAGAAAATACAGAAACTACACCAGAAGAAACTACTGAAACAGAAATTACTGAAGAACAAGTTGATGCTGAACAAGCTGATACTGAACAAAAAGAAGAAGTAAAAGAAGAGGAAAAAGCACCTGAAAGTGCTGAAACTACACAAAAAGAAGAAGTTAAAGAAGATACTCAAAAAGTAGAAAGCAAACCTGCTACATCTACTAAACCAGAAACTTCAGCTAAACCACAAGCTTCTACAAAGCCAGAGGCTACAACTAAACCACAAGCTTCTGCTAAACCACAAGCTTCTACTAAACCTCAGGCTCAAACTAAGCCTCAAGCTTCTGCTAAACCTGAAAACACAACTAAGCCAGAAGCTTCTACTAAACCTGAAAATACAACTAAACCAGAAGCTTCTACTAAACCTGAAGTAACTTCTCTTACAGCAGAAGAAGTTTACACTAAAGTTGTAGCTGGTGTAGATCTCCCAGCTACAATGGATTTAGATAGTGAACTTATTAATGATATGTATGGTATTGATACAAGTATGCTTAAAAGCTATAAAGTTGTTGCACCAATGATGAGTGCACATATTACTGAAATTGCTGTATTTGAAGTAAAAGACGCTGCTGATATTGAAAAAGTCAAAGCGGGTATTACTAAAAGAGGTGGAGACATTGACCCACGTCACCTTTACCCATCACTTCAAGAAGCTTACGAAAACCGCCAAACAGTTGTAAAAGGTAACTATGTATTCTTTGCAATGGATAATAATATCGATGCACTTGTAGCTAACTTTAATGATGCAGTAAAATAGGAGAACACAATGGTATTTAGTAGTTTATTATTCTTATTTATATTTTTACCATTATTTTTAATAACCTACTTTATTGTTCCTAAAAAATTACGTAACTTTATTTTATTTATGGCTAGCCTCATCTTTTATGCATGGGGCGAGCCTATTTATGTATTTATTATGATTTTTTCTACTGTACTTGATTATACCTGTGGTAGATTAATTGATTATTTTAGGAACCATAAGGTTATTCCAAAGCTTGTCCTTTTCATTTCCATTGCAACTAATTTAGGTATGCTTGGCTTCTTTAAATATGCTGATTTTATGATAGGTAATGTAAACCATTTATTATCTGAGCCTATAGAACTTTTACATATTGCTTTACCTATTGGTATCTCTTTTTACACTTTCCAAACTATGTCTTATACTATTGATTTATATCGTGGCAAAATTGGTGTACAAAAAAATATCATTTCCTTTGGTGCTTATGTAGCTATGTTTCCACAGCTTATTGCAGGGCCTATTGTTACCTATAATAAAGTTGAAAAGGAGCTTAATGAGCGTACTACAAACTTAGATTCTTTTGGAGAAGGCAGCATACGCTTTATAGAAGGTCTTGGTAAAAAGGTACTTCTGGCCAATAATATTGGACGTTTATGGGATAGTGTTTCAAACACAAATGTTCATGAGCTTACTGTTCTTGGTAGCTGGCTTGGCATTATTGCCTTTGCACTACAACTTTACTTTGACTTTAGCGGTTACTCAGATATGGCTATAGGCCTTGGTAAAATGCTTGGCTTTAATTTCCCTGAGAACTTTAACTACCCTTATATTGCGACAAACGTTTCTGAGTTCTGGAGACGTTGGCATATGACTTTAGGTGGCTGGTTTAGAGAATATGTTTACATTCCTTTAGGTGGGAATCGTGTGAGTAAAAAACGCTTATTCTTTAATCTACTTGTGGTATGGTTCTTAACAGGCTTTTGGCACGGTGCTGGTTGGAACTTCATTGTATGGGGACTCTTCTTTGCTGTACTTATTATATTAGAAAGAAGCTTTTTACTAGACTTATTAAATAAATTGCCAAAGGCACTTAGTCATATTTATCTTCTTTTAATGATATTAGTAAGCTGGGTATTTTTCTCACATGATAGGTTATCAGAGGGACTTGCTTATTTAAAGGTTATGTTTAACTTAGCGGGTACGCCTTTCTCAGATCAAATAACACTTTATAACCTTACAAATTATAGTGTTATTTTAGGTATTGGCATTTTATTTGCCGTGCCACTTATGAATAAGCTTAAACAAAAATCACCTGACTTTGTACTCTACCTCTTCTATGTAGGCACTTTAGTAATTAGTACAGCTTACCTTGTGGATTCAACATTTAATCCATTCTTATACTTTAGATTTTAGGAGACTTTTTATGAAATTAAAAATAGCTATGGGCGTTACATTAGTCGCTTATGTATTTGGCTTTTTTGCACTTCAAATCTTTGCTAAAGATAAAGCTATTTCAGAGCTTGAAAACCGTGATCTAGCCAGTATGCCTACTTTCACAAAGAAAACTTTCTTAGATGGTTCATTTGGAAAAGACTTTGAAACTTACATTGCAGACCAGTTTCCACTACGCAATAACTTTATAAGTGTTAAAGCTTACACAGAACTTGCCTTAAGAAAAAAAGATAATAATGGGGTTTTCATTGGACGTGATGGCCATCTTATGCAAAATTTCACAGATGAAAACTTTGACCAGCTTGATAAAAACGCTCAATATATAAACACATTTGCTGAAAACTTCAATGTGTATACGTTAATCTCACCTACAGCTACAAAGATTCTAAGCTACAAATTACCAAAGTATGCAACCCCTTGTGACGAAGGTGATTCTATTCATAGATTTTATGGACAGCTTAATCATAATGTCCATAAAGTAAATGTATTAGATGCATTATTAGATAAAAAAGCGCAGCCAATTTATTATAAAACAGATCATCACTGGACAACTTTAGGTGCGTACTATGCTTATGTTGAATTTGCAAAATCAGCAGGCTTTACACCACTTAGTCTAGATGATTTTAATATAATCGATGCACACAAAGAATTTTATGGCACACTGTTTTCAAGAGGTAACTTCACTTTTGCTAAGCCAGATACCATTCAAATCTTTGAACCAAAGAAAAAAGTTGATGTAGAAGTAACTTATGTCTCAGACAATACAACAACAAATAGTTTATATACTTATACACACTTAGACACAAAAGATAAATATAATGTATTCTTAAATGGGAATCATCCACTTATAAAAATAAAAACAGGCACTAAAAATGGGAAAAAGCTTTTAATCATTAAGGACTCTTATGCCAATAGTCTTGTGCCATTTTTAGTGAATCATTATGAAGAAATTCATATGATTGATTTAAGACTCTCTAATATACCTATTACAAGCTATGCAAATGAAAATAATATTAAAGATGTGTTATTCCTGTATAATATACAAAACTTCACTAGAGAAGTGAAACTAGGGTGGCTGAACCGCTAAAGGAAGGCTTGCTGAGGTGACAGGGGGAAGTAGCTACACATTCCGTGATTTGTGATTTTCTAAGTTCGAGAATGAAAAAAACGGCGAAAAACTTGCTTCGCTAACGCTCAGCTTCAAACACTTCGCCTAAACCCTTTTTCATTCTCTTCACTAAGAAAATCATCAAATCACTCCATAGGTAGACTACTTCCCCCTGTCACCTCAGCTTTCCTTATAGCGGAAAACGTTGGACTCTAGGGTTGATAATGACACCTATTAGTTAGAAAAAAGCACTACATAAAGGCTACTAATTAGTACAAGCTATAACTAATTAGTAGCCTTTTTTATTTCTCCTAAATCTGCTTTGCTTTAACCTCTTTTCTCTCGCTACAAAGTATATGTAAAACGGTTATAACGTGAGAGTAGCTTGGGGTGATGGGTAAGAATAGTCTGCCTGTGGAGTAATCTTTTGAGAGTCTTAGTGAAGATGCTTAAAGTGCCCTTAGCTGTGCTGTTTGAGCGAAATGCAATGTAGCGAGTTCACAGCGTTACTTTAAGCATCGAACTTAGACTCTCATAGATTACGGAAGGTGCAGCTATTCTCACCCATCACCCCAAGCGTTCTCTACCGTTATCCCACCTTTTTAGCATATACCTCCCATCTTTTTAGAATATAGGATGCATATAGACGGTGACTTCGCGGCGATTGTGGGTGAGGTTTTTGATGGTGGTGATTGTGTATTTTTGTTCTAGTATTTGGATGGATTCTTGGATACGTTTGTCTTCGTCTTTGAAAGGTAGTTTGAGAGTGAGGATGCAACTGCCCCCTTCTTGAATTTGATTATGTAGATCACACATTACTTTGGCTGCGATGAGGGCATCTACATTCATATCACAGGTTATAAGTGCGAACTTGTGATTAAATTGTACGTCTTCTACATGGGCTTTGTAATGTGTGATATTTTTATTATTTTGTAGCGCTTCATGTAATTCTCCTGGGTCTACGGCATCTACTTTGAAACCTTTGTCGGCTAATACTTTTGTCCAGCCTCCTGGCGCTGCGCCTATATCTAGGGCGTAACCTTCCCCTTTTACTTTGATTTTAAATTTGCTAATTGCTTCTTTGAGTTTGTTTTCTGCTCTTGATATTTCTGCTGTTTCTTTACCTAAAATGCGATATTCATCACTATGAAAGTTAAGATTGTCTTCTGATTTTGAATAGCCTATATAACACTGACTTTCTCTTATAAATATCGAAATCACATTTACATCATAATTAATAACTTCTTCATCAGAAAATACTGGTTCACACCCCTTGTTTTCGTAGTATTCTCCTATAAAAACTTCTATGTCCTTGGCATTATAATCTTCCATAGCCCCTTTTACTAAGCGTGCTTGGACTGAAAAATATTCTTTTTCTTTTAATCTACATACTTCTTGTACCCCTTCTAAAATAAGTGGTAAGTCTTCTCTTTTTTTATTTGTTAACACTGTTTTATATGTAATAGGCATGATATGTCTTATAAATATTGGATTCACTGCCTTAAGCTTTTTTATAAATGCTTCATTTTCCATCTTAGTTTCAATATGCGTAAACTCTACTCTAATAGGAGTAAGCTTTGCTTCTCGATCAACTAACTGAATTTCTTGTATGGCATTCTTCCTAAACTCCGTAAAGTATGTCATAATATACTCCATTTTATACGCCTTCTTTCATTTAACGAGATGTCTTATTATAATTCGTATTTTGAAGTCCAAAATTCTAGCATTACTAATATAGTCATATCATATTTTGACTATTTTTTCATCTTTATTTCCAAACCATTGTATAATTAATTGAATTATTTATACTAACCAAAGGAGACTGTTAAAATGCTATATATGGGTAATCATGAATGGTGGCATGCACGTTTTAAAAATAGAACATTAAATTTAATGACACATGAACAACGTTTAGAAAAAGACCTTTTATACTTTCCTTCAAAGGGTAAAATATTAGATTTAGCTTGTGGCGATGGACGTAACACTATTTATTTAGCACGATTAGGCTATGAAGTAATAGCCGTAGACTTTTGTGAAGAAGCCCTATATCGTCTAAACCTTTTTATCAAAGATGAACCTCTTCAAATTCAAACATTATTATTAGATTTATCCCAAGCAGCAAGCCTTACACACTTAGATAAGGTAGATGGTATTATCATTAATCACTACCGTTTAAATCCTAGTTTATATCCTCATCTTATAAAACTTATTAAGCCTAAAGGCATTCTATGGGTAAATGGTTTTTATGAAGTCCCTAAGGATAATCCAAACATTCATATCTCAGATTTATTAACTGATGACGACTTTACTCAGCTTCCTCCCCACGCTTTAAAAGATAAACTTAACTACGCCATTAATGATAGGAAATTTATAAGATATATATGGCAAATGCCTTAATACAAATTAAAAAGTACTAACTGAAATCATTTATGATTTCAGTTAGTACTTTTTTAGCTTATGAGGCCAATCATACTATCTTATTTCTCAATTTCATATGGCCAGTTAATAATACCACCAATGTCATAGAGATTTGTATATCCTAAGTGCTCTAAAATTGCACCAGCTGTTAAAGTTCTCACGCCACTTCTGCAATAGAAGTAAATTGGCTGATCTAAGTCTGTTGCTTCTTCTTCGATACGCATTTCAAGTTCTGGCAGTGGAATATGAACGCTTCCAGCAATATGCCCTTCGTCATACTCTGCTTTTGAACGAATATCAATTAAAAGAATATTTTTATCTGCCTCTAAATTTGCTTTAGCTTCTTGCATACTTAATTTATTTATACTCATTTTGTCTCTCCTTAGTTGTCATATATGTCATAGACACTTTTACTGTACTTAAGTTTACTGCCAAAGTCAATGCAACTTTTCTTAGTTTATTGTCTATTAAGTAGCTCTTTTACCGCTGCACTAAATTCTCCTGGTACATCTAAATACGTATTATGTCCAGCTCCCTCAATGATTTTAATTGCTTTATCTGGAGCCGTAATCTCTTCACAATATTTTTCTGCTAATACAAATGGTGTGACATAATCATTCCCACCACTGATAAAATACATAGGTACTTCATATGCCTTCATCTCGTGTCCATTAAAATCAAATAATCCCCTCGTTAATGTATTATTTTCATCTAATAAGTTTTTATTACTATCTATTAAAAACCATTTAGCATCTTGGAACGTTAAAATAGGAGATGTTAAATATGCTGAAGCTAATTGTAACATAGTTTTCTCTCTATCCCCTTTTAAATATTTAGGTTCCATACTACGATAAGTCATAAAACTTTCATCTATTTTATGTGTGCTACAAAAGGCATCATAATTTTCTTTAAATACCTCAACATACTTCTCATCATTTTGTGCTGTAGCCCTCTTCATAGCTTCTTGTGCTGCCTCTTGCTCACCTTCACTCATATTAACCACTTGTCCTACGCCAATATAACTCTTTACTTTTTCAGGACGTGCATATGTATACTCTGTTCCTAAAATCGTTCCCCATGAATGTCCCATAATAATAACTTTATCCTGATTAAAGCGCTGCCTTAAATAATCTATAATTGTATCTATATCCTGTAATATAAGTTCCTTAGAAACTTCTGCTTCTGGATTATTATAAAATGTTTTAGCACAACCTCTTTGTTCAAAGGTTACAATCGTAAAATTTTTATTTAACTCTGGTTGCCACAGATAATCAAAGCACCCTGTTGGTACACCTGGCCCTCCATGTATAAATAAAATAATAGGATTATTCGTATCTTCTCCTCGAACACTTAGTACTTGGCTCATTCCATTAATATCAATCGTTACATTCTCTTGTATCCCCTTTGTAGTTGTAATCTTGCTCTTTTGTCCATTAATAAATCTTCCTGCCATAATGTACACTACACTCAATATTAGAATGCCTATTATAATACTTCCTAATACTTTTAGTAATCTTTTCATTGAATCCCTCCATTTTAACCTATATTTCCTATACCATTATCTTACTATTTTAACATTT
The DNA here is from genome assembly GCA_937935915.1 of uncultured Clostridia bacterium. GTDB lineage: Bacteria > Bacillota > Clostridia > Lachnospirales > Cellulosilyticaceae > Cellulosilyticum. The sequence goes on along the minus strand of CALGWE010000127.1, from coordinate 1,107 downwards.
ATTCAACTGAATAGTTTTAATTGTCATTCAACTTTATACCTTATTTGTATAACATGTATGTATTAATAATTTAAATGTATTAATCAGAATATTCTAACAGGTTAAATGTGGTGATAAAATTAAATTAATATTCCAAACAAGGAGGTTTTACATATGTTTTATAAAAAAATGTTAAAACAATTAGGCTTAACAATAGGTATTACAGCACTTTCACTTAGTCCTATATATGCTAGTGAAATCATTTCAACCGAAGAACCAACTCTCTTGGCTGAAGAAACCACTGCAGTCTCATCTCCATTTAAATTCGATCACCTTGATTATAATCCAGACTTATATGCATATAGAGTTAGCTTCTCTGTTCGTTTTGATTCCTCAAAAGCTGGATGTATCACAAACATTTCTAATGCTGGTAAAGAGTTGGTCTTAGAAGAAGAATATAACACTTCTGATAGATATCTTGAGCTTAATACTTCTTACCTCAATCATCAAAATCTTGGTGAATTAGTGCTAGAGGTTACATTTGAATCTGGTGAGACTTATAACCTCTATATTAATGTTGTACCATCTTTAAAATTGGATTTAGAAAATACAACACCTGCAATTAGCAACACTATTGGTACTAACTTCAACTTCACTGTATCAGATAATGCTAGCTATGATTTATCTAAGTTAAAAGTACGCTATTACTATACTGCTGACGGCATGCAAGGCGAAAATGCTACTGTGGATAATGCGAGTATCACTTACAATCAAGCACCTTGGTATCAAAGTATTACAAACAATGTAAAGGCTCAGATTATCCCTATGAAAGTCTCTACTAATCTAGCAGATACCTATTTAGAATTGAGTTTTACAGGTAATGAAGTATTAGATCAATCAGCTAAATTAACACTAAATACCCGCATTAATAAATCAGATTGGTCAAATTACGATCAAAGTAACGACTGTTCTTATCCTCCTACACGTAATGTCTGTGTCTATTATGATGATCAACTTATCATCGGGGATGACCCCGTTACAAGTGAATGCTGTCCAAATTAAAGATTAATATCACGAGTTGTGCTAGTTAAATTTACAAGTAGAATAAGCTCCAAGCATGTGATATCT
>CALGWE010000126.1:0-9921 GCA_937935915.1 uncultured Clostridia bacterium | reverse complement strand
TTGGCTAATTCTAAATCAGCCTCAAAAGTTTTATCTAAGCACCAGTTATGCGCAATCTCTTCTTTATCCTTCCAGTAACCTACTGCAAGCCCTGCTAAGTATGCTGCTCCTAAAGCCGTCGTTTCTACAACTTGTGGCCTTTCTACTTTTACACCTAATAAATCTGCCTGGAATTGCATAAGGAAATCATTTTTACTAGCACCACCATCTACTTTTAACATTGTTAAATGCATACCTAAGTCTTGCTCCATGACTTTTAAAACATCATAAGTTTGATAAGCTATAGCTTCTAATGTTGCACGAATAATATGTGCTTTGGTTGTACCTCGTGTAAGTCCTACTATAGAACCTCTAGCATAAGCATCCCAGTAAGGTGCGCCTAAGCCTGCAAATGCAGGTACTACATACACTCCATTACTATCTTTTACACTCCTTGCATAAGTTTCACTCTCCCCAGCATTAGCTATGAGACCTAATTCATCGCGAAGCCATTGAATAGCTGCTCCTGCCATAAAGATACTACCTTCTAAGGCGTATTCTACCTTGCCATCTATCCCCCATGCAATTGTTGTAAGTAAACCATGTTTAGAACTTACTGCTTTTTCTCCTGTATTCATTAATAAGAAGCAGCCTGTACCATATGTACTTTTAGCTGTGGCAGGGCTAAAACATGTTTGTCCAAATAACGCTGCTTGTTGATCACCGGCTACACCACTAATTGGTATGCATGTTTCAAACAAGCCTTCATAAGTTGTCCCAAACAGACCACTAGACGCCTTAACTTGAGGTAACATTTGTCTTGGAATATCTAATTTATCTAGTATCTCCTCATCCCACTCTAAAGTATGAATATTAAAGAGCATTGTTCTAGCTGCATTGGAATAATCTGTGGCAAATACTTCCCCTTTTGTAAGCTTCCACATAAGCCAAGTATCTACCGTTCCAAATAAAATCTCACCATTTTTAGCCTTCTTCCTAGCACCTTCTACATGGTCTAAAATCCATTTAAGCTTTGTAGCTGAAAAATATGGATCTAAAATAAGTCCTGTCTTTTCTTTAATAACCTTTTCAAAGCCTTCTTCTTTTAAACTTTCACAAAATGCTGCCGTACGTTTACATTGCCATACAATTGCCTTATATATTGGTTTGCCCGTTGTCTTATCCCATACAATCGTTGTCTCTCTTTGATTTGTAATCCCAATAGCCATAACATCTGCTGCTGCTATATTTCCCTTCTCTAAGCATGCTTTAGCTACTTTAAGCTGACCTTCCCAGATTTCCATAGGATCTTGTTCTACCCATCCAGCTTTTGGATAGTATTGTTTAAATTCTTGTTGTGCCATGCTTTTAACGTTTCCTTGTTTGTCAAATAATATGGCTCTTGAACTCGTTGTCCCTTGATCTAAAGCTAATATATACTTTTTCATTGCTACGCTCCTATGCCTTATTTCTCTATAGGTTTAGTATATATGATTTATTTTAATTTTTAAACGTATTAAATGTGGCTTTTAAGGCTTCAATACGCTTTTGTACATTTTCCTTTGTAATGCTACTATTTTTAACAGCATCATAACCATGCATTGTTCCCTTTGTTTGATTAAGTAGTACAAATATCCCATGATTTTTTAGGAGCTTTGCATAAGCTACTGCCTCATCTCTTACAGGGTCAAATTCATTAACCTCTATATAAGCTGGTGGTAGATTTTCAAAGTTTTTAGTCTCCATAGGTGAAGCATAAGGCAGCATATCTTCCTCTGAATTTCTTACACTTCTTATCCCTTCTTTTAAATAAATTTGCCACATACTACGATGTATCTATAAACTCTTTCATAGATTCTGTTTGCGCCTTGTAATCTATTACTGGATAGCAAAGTAGTTGAAAACATAAACTCTTATGCATTCTATCTCTAGCCATTTGAGCTACTGCTGTGGCTAAGGCTCCTCCTGCACTATCTCCCGCTACTGCTATTCTATTCGTATCTATACTGAGGGCATTAGCATTTTCAATTACCCATTCTAAACAGCTATAACAATCTTCTAGTCCTATTGGAAAAGGATTTTCAAAGGCTAATCGATAATCTACATATACAACCTTACACCCTACTCCTACTGCATATTCTTTAACCAATCTTCTATGAAAATCCAATGCTGGTGCCACAAAAGCTCCCCCATGATAATAAATAATGCAAGGTGCCTTAGCTTCTAAATTATGAGGCTCTATAATTTGCACATCTATAGCTTCTCCATCGAAACTTCTAAAATAATCTTTTGTTACCTTTACCTCCTTATCCGTTTTATTTCTTTCCCATGCCACTTTTCCCATAGCACTATTTGCTACCATTGTCTTAAGTAATTCTTTTCCTTCAATATCTTGATTACCCTTCTCCCACATATTTATGTAAAATTCAAATTCCTTATTTATATTATATTTACTCATCTCTTCCCCTTCATTCTATATGTATATTTCTTATTATAGTATATCTAGTCTAAATGAAGATATCATATTTTATACCTTCAATACTACACAACTTCATAACGTAAAATAAGATATCGCAAAGTATTTCTATTCACTTTACGATACCTTATTTTAGAGTGGTAAACTGCCCTACTATCTACTTATAAAAGTATTACAACATGTATCTTCTAAGTGACAAGCTGTAGTTGCGCCATTAATATCAACATCTACTGCATAACAATTGTGCGATTTATTAAAGACACAATTCGTTGCACTGCACTCAATTTGTACTTCATCTTGTGTACACATTGAGCAGTTGCTTGCTACATATTCAGATTCTACAAAACTTTCACAGTTAGTAGCTTCCGGATTGTTAGAACCTTGATGACCTACTTGAATTTGAGATAAACAACAATGACATTCTTCATTATAAGAACAGTTTCTAACATCACATCTTAAATTTGGCATAAATCTTCTCCTTTTAAAACTAGTTATTTCATCTCAATATTATGAGATATTTATAACTGTTTTATTCCTTACTTTTACTAACACTTATTCAAAAAACCGATTTCACTCTTTATCTATTTCACGGTATAATCATATTAGCCTATATATAAGAGGCTTATTATATTTTTAAACTTTGGAGAATACTTATGATTAAATTAATAGCAACTGATATGGATGGTACATTCTTACGTAGTGATCATTCAATGCCACCTGAATTTCCAGAATTACTTCAAACACTTACAAAAAATAATATTATCTTTTCTGTAGCAAGTGGTAGACCTTACTTAACACTTCGCAAAAATTTTGAAGCTTACCATGAAGATATGCTCTTTATTTCAGATAATGGAGCACATGTTGTTTATAAAGGTGAAGAAATTGCCGTTCACCTACTTGATAATTCACTTGTTAATGAACTTATTTTGCAAACACGTCAAATCCAAAATGCTTATAGCGTCGTTTGTACAACAAATGGTGCTTTCGTTGAAAGCTCTGAACGTGCTTTTCTTGATGAACTTGAAAAATACTATGTAAAATATACTGTTGTAGATGATCTTACACAAATTGATGAACGTATCATCAAATTTACAGTATGTGATTTAAATGGTGCTGAGCATAATAGTTTCCCTGTTTTTGAACCTTTCATGGAAAGATTACAAATTTGCGTAGCAGGTTATGTATGGGTAGATATGATGCCTAACAATGTTAATAAAGGAATGGCTATTTGTGATATCCAAAAACATTTAAATATCACTTTTGATGAAACAATGGTATTTGGAGATTATCTTAATGACGTAGAAATGATGCAGCATGCTTACTATAGCTATGCCATGTCAAATGCCCATCCTGATTTAATCAAAATAGCTAGATTCCAAGCTGCTAGTAATGATGAAAATGGGGTTGTACTCAAAATCAAAGAAATGCTTGAAAACAACTTATTACCACTTGATAAATAAATATACAATACAAGAGAGGGTGTCGCAAAATTATCAATATTGCGACACCCTCTTACCATTTACATACAAGTATATTAATACTCTAAGTATTACCAATCTCTATACTTACTATCAAAATAATTATATTAATTTTTTCTTTACGCCTCTCCTAAGGTAACAAAATGCCAGCTGAGGTAGTGGTGGGTTAGAGGATACCTGTGGAGTAATTTCCTGAGAGGCTTAGTGAAGAGAATTAAAGTGCTCTTAGGGAGACTGTCTGAACGAACGTAAGTGAGTGAGTTTCGACCGTTACTTTAATTCTCTTTGCTTAGCCTCTCATAAATTACGTAAGGAGTAGACTCTAACCCACCACTACCTCAGCGGACCTATTTTGTTAGCACCATCTATTAATCTAAAAGCCCTTGTGCCTTAAAGCTTTTATAAATCCCTTCATTGTCAACTGTCTCTGTAATTTCATCAGCTACTGATTTAAGTGCCTCACAGGCATTTCCCATAGCGACACCTACATTTACGAATTGTATCATTTCCATATCATTTAAGCTGTCACCATAACCAAGTGTATCTTTTTGATCCATGCCTAAATGTGCTAAAGCATGCTGAATGCCTGTAGCTTTATGCACATCTATCATCATCATTTCACCACTACCACCATCCCTATGGTCTATAGAATTTGGTAATATAATGATTTCATCTTGAAACTCTGCTTGAAGCTCCTCTAGGCTTAACTTTGAATTAAAGTAAATAACCTTACAAATATCCTCTCTTATAAGTGATTCCCCACTTATCATATGTTCAATTAAACCATCTGCTTGCTTTTGGATGCTTTCTTTATTTTCTGGATGTCGTGCGATATCTCTTTTAGTTTTTTCTTTAAAGAATTCAATCATCCCTTCACTTACATAAGTTTTATCTGGGGCTTCTAAACCAAAATGAATCTGATGTGCATTAAAGAAGTCTACGATATGTTTAATCGTTTCTACTGCTATGAATTCTTGCTTAATGAGCTTATCTTGTATTTCTACATGCCCACCTGCTGAACAAATTCTACCATCCACTTCAAGTTCATTAGCCTCACCACATAATTCTGCTCTAGAACGACCTGTACATATAAACACAAGATGCCCATTAGCTCTTGCGCCTTTAATTGCCTCTTTTGCAGATTCTGGCATTACACCATGATGATTCATTAATGTTCCATCTACATCACAAAATATTATTTTTTTATTCATGCTAAATCCTCTGCCTCTTTCTAGTTATCATTCTTCATAATAATCACACAAAAACATCATATTCTCTACACTTTGTAAAGCTATATTTATTATAAAGGAAAAACCTTAAAAACAATATATTTTTTTGTTTATAGTTTTTTCTTTTACTCCCCATTTAATTTTAATAAAGAGAATAAGATAACCGGTATATCTTATTCATAAAAAAGAAGGTTACCCCCAACAACCTTCTTTTTTATAATGCTTTCATTAATTTCTTTCTCTTATTATATAAACAATCCAGTCATTGTATCATTGCCAAGGTAGTTGTACATATGATATAATGATGCAATAACTCGTGAGGGAGTAGTTTGCGTATAATTTATCTATTATACGTGGCAAGTCAACATAGTGATTATAGGGTACTAAAACCTTTATAATCTGGCTTGTCTTAATGGACAAGACTCATGTGTAGCTTTGTGCTACGCATGAGTCTTTTATTTTTTGTCTAAAATAAACTTATAAAGGAGAAATGAAAATGGGAATTTGGGAAATTATTTTAATTGGATTGGGATTAAGTATGGATGCTGTTGCTGTATCCATGAGTAATGGTATGGTTTATAAAGGGCTTACTAAAGACAAGACTATTGCAATGCCTACATTTTTCGGTGGTTTTCAAGGACTTATGCCTCTTTTAGGCTTCCTCTTAGGTGGTCTTGTTTCTGGGATTATTACACAATATGCTAACATTTTAGTGTTTCTAATCTTAGGTTTCATTGGAGTTAAAATGCTTGTAGATGTTTACAAAGACTACAAAAATCCAGAAGAACATGAATCAGTTGAAGAAGGTAACCTCACTTATAAAACCCTTCTTTTACAAGCAATCGCTACAAGTATTGATGCTTTCGCAGTAGGTATTGGATTTAGTGCTATAGGTGTAGACGTTGTATATGCTTCTTCTATTATCGCCCTTACTACTGCAGCCTGTTCATTAATTGCAATTTTCGTTGGTAAAAAATTTGGTGATATCTTTGAAAGTAAATCAACAATTATTGGTGGGCTTATTTTAGTGCTTATTGCCATTAAATCACTTATTGGCTAATAGCCTTAAAGAGTTGTTTACAAAGTGTTTAGTAACTTCACTTTGCAAGCAGATCTTTTTATTTTTAATACATTAGTTTATTTTTTTACACACAAGACAATTTACCTCAAAATGGTTATACTATATAAGAATATTTCATGTATCTATTTCCTATACTCATACATGAAAACAAATATGACACACCAAAGGAGACAAACATGTTTTATATTAAAGACGTGACTTTAGATGAAGTTGATGCGCTTATCATTCCTGTATTCGAAGATAAGGCCGCACGTACAGAAGAATTACAAAAACTTATAGCTAGTGGTACTTTCACTGGTAAAGAAAACGAAATGTTCGTTTTACCTACTATAGGTGAAACTGTTAAATATACAATTTATGTCGGGCTTGGTAAAACAACTGCACCGAGACAAGGTCTCACACTTAGAAATGCCCTTAGCCAAGCTGCTAGAAAAGCTGAGGCACTTAAAACTAAAAAAGTAGCTGTTAAAGTGGCACTTAGTCCAAAACTGTGCATTGGCGGTAATACTAAAATCATCACTGAAGCAATGTCACTTGCTACTTATAAATTTGATAAATACAAAACAGAAGATAAAAAATCTAATACAATTGCTTTTGAAGAAGTTTATATTGTAGGCCTTCCAGTTTCTAAGCTAGAAGCTGAAAAAGAAGTACTTGAAACAAGTATCAACGTTGTAGAAGGGGTTAAAATTGCTAGAGATATTGTCAATGAACCTTCAAATCATATGTACCCAAAATCACTTGCTAAATATGTGAAACATATGGGTGAAGAATGTGGACTTCAAGTAGAAGTTATGGATGAAAAACAAATCAAAGAACTTGGTATGGAAGCATTCCTTACAGTAGGCATGGGATCAGAAAAAAAACCTCGTCTTATTGTTATGCGCCATATGGGAGATCCTTCTAGTGATTATACTTTAGGACTCATTGGAAAAGGCTTAACTTATGATACAGGTGGTTACTCAATTAAACCAACTGACTCTATGAAAACAATGCATAGTGATATGGGTGGTGCTGGTGCCGTTATCGGTACAATGTACGCTATTGCTAAAAACAAAGTAAAACAAAATGTTGTAGCTGTCGTAGCAGCTTGTGAAAATGCTATTTCTGGCGATAGCTACAAACCTGGAGACATTATTTCTTCTATGTCAGGAAAAACAATTGAAATCTTAAATACAGATGCGGAAGGTCGTTTAACACTTGCAGATGCCATGACTTATATGATGAGAAAAGAAAAAGTTACTGAAGTCATTGATCTTGCTACACTTACAGGAGCTGTACTTACAGCTTTAGGTACAAGTACAACTGCTGTTATCACAAATAACGAAGCATTCTATGAGCGCTTACAAGCTTCTGCACGTAAGACAGGTGAACAATTCTGGCAACTTCCTACATTCAAAGAATACAAAGAGATGAATAAAAGCGAAGTTGCAGACCTTAAAAACCTTGGTGGCAAATACGCAGGAACAATTACAGCTGGTTTATTCGTAGGTGAATTCGTAGAAAATGATACACCTTGGATGCACTTAGATATTGCTGGTACTGCATGGCATGAAAGTGCAAATAGCCTCAATGTGAAGGGGGCTACTGGGGCACCTGTGAGAACACTCTTCCATCTTATAAATTCAAGATAGAGTGCATGGAAGATGGCGCTGAGGTGAAGAGGGTGTTCGAGCTACACTCTACAGGATTTATGATACTCTAAGTTCGATATTTAAAGCAACGCTGTGAACTCACTTCGTTCAGACAGCACAGCTAAAAACGCTTTAAATATCTCACTAAGAGTATCATTAAATCCTTCCGAAAAGTAGACTCTCGCACCCCCTTCACCTCAGCTTCTTTCATGCCTCTTTTTATCTTTCTTTAATGGTTCCATCGGGCTAATTTGTTAACTTACTTCCTTCTTGCTGCATACTATCTTTCTTTAATGGTTCTATCGGGCTAATCTGTTAACTTTCATCTTGTAAAACCAAGATAAAGCTACATGAAGGATAGCGTTTCCTTCAGATAGCAATAGCTAGGAACAGTTTAAATAATTTTCAACTATAGCTTGATAGTTGGATTTTAACATTTGGTTTACGTCGTCCATATCGTAGTAGTTTTGCATTAATAAGTGATGGGCGCCGTTTAGGGCGTTGAGGTGATGACCCAGTAGATAGTATTTTAAACGTTTTTCATCTATTGGTAATGAAATAAGTTCTGGATAATATTTACCGAAGCGTAGCTTAAGGAAGCTATATTCATATTCTAGGTCGAAGTATTTCATACCTTCGAAGTCTATTAGATAAGTTTTGCCTTGACGGTCTACCATTACATGATTAGGTCCTAATTCAAAGTGAATTAAGTGGTATGACTTTCTTTCTTCAATTTCTTCATAAAGCTTTTGGCTTATATCTATGAGTGGTTCTTTTAGTTTTGTAATTGGTTCGTAATTGTCTATAAGATATTTAAGTGATTGTTCTAATGAAGCTTTTACATAGTCTTTACATGAGAAACTTTCATCTCTTATATATTTCAAATCGCCTACTTGTTTGCTTGTTATACTATGAAGTTTTTGCAGATTCTGCTTTAAATCTAATAAGCTATTGCTACAATCTATTTTAGGATTGTATAGTCTCTCTTCTAATTCTCCTCCATCGATATATTCCACTAGAGCATACTCAAAAGGTGCCTTACTTTTACTTAAATCAATATGATATAACTTAGGTACACTTATATTATGTTTTACCATTAATTCATAATTTGCCTTAAATAAATAAGCACTACTAGATGTAAACTCTTCTGCTGTATGCTGAGCTTCAAAATAACTAAGTGCATCATCCCATATGTATAAAACAAGTTTCAATCCCTGATCACATTCCACTTTATAAGTTCCCTTTTGTGCGCCACCTAAAAGCCTCGTAATGGCTATTACCTTATAATCTTTATTAAAAGTATTTCTTAATATTTCTTCTAGTAAATCCTTTTTCATTAAACATTCAGTCACTCTATCTCCTCCTTATATATAACATCAACTATTTCCACTTGAATTATATATAAATTCAGAAATTAATTATAGACTTTAATTTTCACTTGTAGTATCATGTAGATGAAAGTCTTTGTAGAAATACCTCTACAAAGACTTTTTTTTAATCTTCTTTTCCTTATGCGCTGTAATAATCGTATAACTATAGGCATTCACCGTAATAATACAGCCCTCTATAGTAACATACCAATTCTTACCCTTTCTTATAATTCTCGCATTCCTATCTCCAATCCTCTCCTTACACCACCCCACAACATCTTGAATCTCAAGCATAAGATTTCTCTTAATCCTTAAAGCACCTAATGATGTAGTATGCACCTTATCTAAATTCTGTAGTAATTCATTTTCCAATACATCATCTCCCCCCTTACCATGCTAATTCCATCCCATATTCAACCACTTCAAATATCCATCCCCCTTCAAGATGAAAACATTCTCTTCTTCTTTTCTCCGTCTAGTAAAGGGTGTGCATAAATGCACTCCGAACCCGCCTTTTTGTTTGCCGCTATGCAGAAGGTGTGGATAAGTGGGAGAAACTCATTTTATCTAACATTCGACCGCAGTAATGGTTAAGCAAAATCATCTCCCCCTTACCATACTAATTCCATCCCATATTCAACCACTTCAAATATCCATCCCCCTTCAAGATGAAA
>CALGWE010000125.1:0-2877 GCA_937935915.1 uncultured Clostridia bacterium | reverse complement strand
TAAATATGAAGAAAAGGTACTTCAAGAAGCTAATGGATGTATTTTAGGAGAAGATGTATATGCGCCTATTAATAATCCACCTTTTGATCGTTCACCTTTAGATGGTTATGCATTTGCAGCCAAAAGTAGTGAAGGTGCCAGTAAGGACACACCAGTTCAGCTTAAAGTAATTCATGAAGTATGTGCAGGGAATTATTTTGATGGCGTAGTTGGGGAGGGTGAAGCTGTACGCATTATGACAGGCGCACCTATTCCTAAAGGGTGTGATTGCGTTTTAAGACAGGAAGACACAGATTATGGTGAAGAAACTGTAACGATTTATAAAGCACTGAAAGCTTTTGATAACTATTGCTTTACAGGTGAAGATATTAAAGAAGGTACTATGCTACTTCAAAAAGGTGAAAAATTAAATGCCATTACACTAGGGATCTTAAGTAGTATGGGCATCGAAAAGGTTAAAGTAGCCGTTAAACCTAAAATGCTTTTAATCTGTACAGGTGATGAATTAGTTGAAGCAGGTAGTTCTTTATTACCAGGTAAAATTTATAATAGCAATGGTATGATGATGAGCATTTTAGGCAAGACTTTAGGCATGAAAGTTTTATGGCAAAAGCATATTGGGGATACAGCAAAGGCGGTAGCTGATGAAATAAAAGCTTATATGAGTGAAGTGGATGTAATCATCACAACAGGTGGTGTTTCTGTAGGAAAGAAAGACATTATGCATGATGTCATTAAACTTTTAGATGGCGAGAGACTATTTTGGCGTTTAGCCATTCAGCCAGGGACACCTGTACTTGGAAGTGTCATTCAGGATAAACTAATGATTAGCTTATCGGGCAATCCATTTGCCGCACTTGTTAACTTTGAGCTTTTAGTAAGACCAGTTTGCAGCCAGCTTTTAGGAGACAAAGAAGTCTTAAATAAAGAGGTAACTGGCCAGATGGCAAGTGAATTTAATAAGATGAGTAAGAAAAGACGTTTTATCCGTGCCATGTATGAAGATGGCAAGGTTTACTTAAATCATCAAAATCATGCCTCAGGGGCATTATATACTATGAGCTTATGTAACTGCTTAATTGATATTCCAGCAGGTACAGAGTGTCTTAAAATAGGTGATAAGGTGAAGGTTATTTTATTACGTGATCGTATGTAAGATGAAAGTAAGCATAATGGGGTACGTTTGAGGAGCAGTATATGATAGATAAACAAAACAGACAAATTAACTATTTAAGAATATCTGTTACAGATCAGTGTAACTTTAGATGTACTTATTGCATGCCAGAAGAGGGTATTTCTTGCATGGCAAATGAAGAACGTCTTACTTTTGATGAAATTCTTAAAATATGTCGTAGTGGCGCTGCATTAGGGATTCAAAAAATTAAAATTACAGGAGGGGAGCCTCTTGTAAGAAAGGATTTAGCAGTTTTAATCAAACAGATTAAAGAAATTCCAGGAATTGATGAAGTGACCCTAACGACAAATGGCTTTTTATTAGCTGATAAAATTGAAGACTTAGTGAATGCTGGTGTAGACCGCATTAATGTTAGTTTAGACACTTTAAGACATGACCGTTTTAAAGAAATTACACGTATAGATGGATTAGATAAAGTATTAGCAGGGATTCATAAGGCGATGACTTATCCACTTAAAAGTCTCAAAATAAACTGTTTAGTTGCAAAACATTTTAATGAAGATGAGATTTGTGATTTAGCCAGACTTGCTAAGTCTGGTAAGGTAAGCGTGCGCTTTATTGAACTTATGCCAATTGGCATGGGACCTAAGCTTGAACCAATGTCAAAAGAAGAGATTAAGCTTAAGCTTGAACAAAGCTTTGGACCATTAAAGCCATATGGCGGCAAAATGGGAAATGGACCAGCTAAATATTATGAAATAGAAGGTTTTAAAGGAAAAATTGGATTTATTAGTGCAGTAAGTGAGTGTTTCTGCGAAGAATGCAATCGTATCCGCTTAACAGCAGATGGCTTTTTAAAACTTTGTTTACACTCTAAAGATGGTGTAGATTTAAAACGCCTTTTAAGAGTGGGTATTACAGAAGAAAAATTAACACAGGTCATAAAAGATGCCACAGAGGGTAAACCAGTGCAACATCATTTTAATGATTTACAACCTGATAATATAGAAGATAAAATAATGGCACAAATAGGAGGCTAAGATGGGAAAAGTATTAGCAATTTGTATTAGCGAAAAACGTGGTACACAAAAAGTAAAAATAGAAGAAGCAAACTTTATAGAAGACTTTGGGATTGAAAATGATGCTCATGCAGGAAAATGGCATCGTCAAGTAAGTTTAATTTCAAATGAAAAGATTGAAGATTTTAAAGCAAGAGGTGGGCAAGTTTTTCCAGGTGCTTTTGGTGAAAATGTCATTGTAGAAGGTTTTGATTTTAGTAGCATGCCAGTAGGAACAATTTTTAAATGTAATGATGTAGAACTTGAAATGACACAAATTGGTAAAAAGTGTCACCACCATTGCCAAATTTATCACCAAGTAGGGGATTGCATTATGCCAAGAGAAGGTGTATTTGCCCGTGTCTTAAAAGGTGGCACAATTAGAGTGGGCGACGAAATGGAGATAAAATAAAATGATTAAAGTTGGAATTATTACAGCAAGTGATAAAGGTTCAAGAGGTGAAAGAGAAGATAAAAGCGGCCAAGTTATCAAAGAAATGGTAGAAGCACAAGGCTTTAAGGTCGTTGATTATGTCATCTTACCAGATGAAAGAGACCAGCTTGCTGAAACGATGAAAACTTGGTGTGATGAAAAACGTGTAGACCTTATTTTAACCACAGGTGGAACAGGGTTTGCAAAGAGAGATTGCACACCAGAAGCGACACTAGATATCGTAGAAAAAC
>CALGWE010000124.1:0-7904 GCA_937935915.1 uncultured Clostridia bacterium | reverse complement strand
ACTGTTTCTGACGTCTTATTTTAAAATAACAATAGCCTTTAGGTTGAACATATTCAAATTTCTCTATTTCAATTTGTTCTTCTAAAACCTCACCTACAAATTTTACGAGCTTCTCTTTTAAATCTTTATCAATTCGATAATCAATAAAAAGGTGAATACACGCAGTAGCTCCTTTATGTTCTAACACAACTGCATCCTGTACACTAATTCCTTTACTATGTAAGTACTCTTTAATATGTTTTTCAGCTTCCCTATTAAAGTTCATATCATTTTTCACTGTAGCACCTAAACTTTGCAAGCTACTTGATACTGCTTCAAATTGACTTCCTATTAGATTACGCATTTCCACTAAACGATTCTTCCAAATCATATTGCGTTTAAATATTTCTAGATTAAAGCTTAATGTAAATGCAAAGTTTTCTGGATTAATACAGGCCTTCGCAAATCGTTCAGGTATATCTGCTAATGTAAGTGTGCCTTTCTTCTCTATTAAATTAATCATTTCATAGCCATTTTTATAGGTAGCCTGTAAATAATCTTTCCAACAAAAATTACGCATAGCGCAATCTATACACATTTTCTCGCCTGTGGATTCAATGATGTATTTAATATCATTGTCATCTAACATAAGCTTCTTATCTACAATCTTATCAAAAGATTGACTTAAGTTACTAAATGCTTTAGCATAATCATTTACCTGTTCAATCATTACATCCTGTAATCTATAAAAGTATTGCTCATCCTTATTACTTTCTACCACTTCAAACCACTCTGCAAGACCAAAATATTTTCTAGGAATAATTAAACTGATCACACTCGCACTTAGATAAGCACCCATAATACTTAAATCCACTTGTTGATGATTAAATAAACTAAAACCTAGAAATAGACCTAAGCCCATAGCAATCATTACACCCAGACGCCCCAATACAGAAAACAAACTTCCAACAAAGGCTGCAATAGCATAAATCACCACAAATTCAGGTGAAACATAACCAATACATACAAGTAAAATGCTCAGTACTAAAGTAAGCGTTGTCCCTGTATGAATATTTCCCAAGTAAGTAGCTGCAATCATAATGATAAAAATTACTACATCTCTAAAGAAGATACGTCCAAATACAGGTACTTGAACATAAAAATCTATAGTTCCACCTAGTAAGCATGCTATTAAAAAAATCATGCTAATGCTTTCTTTATCATCTAATCTTGTACGTCTTCCTGTATAAATAATCTCTGTACTATAACTTAAAATAACTACAAGCCCTACCCCCGCTGCCCCTTCTGCTGCTGCTAATAATACTTTGTATATAGTTGGCCCAGAAATAACAATGGCTATTAAGTTAATTACAAATATACAAAAGCCTGTAATAATACTTTGATTTTGTCTATTAAATTCTGCTTTCCCAATGCCCATACAACCTCTTATACTTGCTAAGAGTATAAGCATTAAAATGTATTTCACTGTAACCGTCTGATCAAGACCTAATGATATGAGACCTAATATCCCTATGACTACGCCCCAACGTCTTAAATCTTTATCAAAAAATAATGCCCCAATATAACAAATGACTAAAGTATAAAACTCATCAAATACAACAACATGGCTAATAAGAAAAACACCAATACATAATAATATGCTTGTCCATTTTATCTGTCTTAAGACTTCTATTAATGATATTTTTTCTTTTTCTTCCTTTGTATTTATCACATCATATCTCCCCCTTACATTATTCTTATTATACAGAGGAAGTTTAATTAATTTTGTAAATATATGGTAATCTAGTCAAAAAATTTTCCGACAGATTATGTAGCATACAAAAGCTTATTTCCTATTTATTCCACTTTTCTCCTAGTAAATATCATAATAGCGTTGATATTGTTCTCTTTCTTTCGCTGTTAGTTCTTTTTTAAAGTTAATTTTGATAGTATTAAATATTTCTATATCATTTAAAAACTGATAGAGCATAGCACGATTTTCAAATTCTTCTCGTCCCTTAGGAAGTTCACTCTTTTTAAAGTACAAGCGTAATTCTTCTAAATTTGTCATAAGCTCTTCAACCGTAATTTTTCCTTTGGTAGACTGAGCAACTTGTCTTGTTAATTCACTAACCTTTTTGCCTTGCTCTACACTCATAGATAATTTATCTAGATGCTTAAACATATACTCCATTACTTGAAATTGGCCATTTCGCATTTCAAAATACTTCTCATAGTGAACTACTTCATTAATAAGGTAATTATTACTATGCTGGTATGCCTTTTGTCTGCCATACTCCAAGTATTTTTTTAACACCTTAAGCTTTCCTGTTTCACCTCGTCGTAAATTACCTTCTTCAATTGCCTTTGACATTTCCATCAAAATATCATACATTATCTCTTCAATGTTTCTTTTATCCTTTAAAAGCTCTTTTTCAATGCTTGGCATATAAATATTTAAAATAAGAGCTACCACTACACCTACAATCATTAATAGAAATTCATTAATAAGAAGGCTCAATGTAACCATGCCATTGCCTAATAAATGGGTAACAAGTACAGAGGCTGGTACAATACCTTCTGTTACTTTAAGCTTAACTGCTATAGGTATAAACAAAATAATATATAATCCAAATACTATAGGATGGAAATTTATCGTTTCAAATAAAACGGTTCCTATTGCTAATGCTACTACCGTGGCGATGAGTCTTCTTATGGCAATTTGGCATGAAGCTCTTTTGGTATTTTGTATACTTAATATAGTAATAATTCCTGCTGAAGCACTAAATTTCAGACCCATTAATTCAGCTAAAGTCATTGCTACAGCTGCACCAATACCCGTCTTAACCGTTCTAAAGCCTATTACGTTTTTCATTTATTTTTTGCCCCTTTCTGCTTTTTATCGTCCCACATTATAGCATAAATTCTGTATATAAAAAAAGGCCAGGCTGCATGATACAACCTGACTCTTTTTACTATTTTACAATTTCAATTTCTTTACTACTTCCAACCCAAAGTACATTTGCACCAAGTTTTTCTGCTACATAACGAATAGGTACTAATGTTCTTGAATTTTTAATAATCATACCATCTTTACTACTTACTGTCACAACCTCGCCATCTAACTCAATGTTTACTTGCTTTTTCTTGCTATCCCATTTTACCTGAGCATTAAGGTGTTCTGCTATAAATCTTATTGGCACCATTGTACTACCATCAATGATTTGAGGTGACATATCATGAGTAAGCTTACTGTCATTTACACTAGATACTCTATTCCCTATTGTCATATTAATTTTAAGAAGTTCTTTAGCTTCTGCTACCGCATAGTTACCTGTAGTTGCTACTCTAGCTGTAAATACTTTTGTTTCTTTATTATAAGTACCACCTAATTTCACCGCGGTTATAGTGCCATCTTTAGCGACTTCATATTTTACAAGTGTAAGTTTAGTTGCATCTATATCCTCAGCTTTTGATAAATCAAAACTTATTTCAGCTGGCTCATTGAAGCTTGTTACAACCTTATCTGTATTTACTTCGATTGCTGCTGTTACATTTCTATCGCCTATAAGTTTAAGTGCTTCTGATGCATTAAGGGTTTCTTGTACTTTCTTGTACTGCGCTTCACCCTCTTTTGATATCCGAACTGTTAAAGCATTCTCTTTACTTACTACTTCATTTAATAAGGTTTCATTCATTGTAAGACTTACTTTATCTGCTTTAAATATAGCTGATAACTGATTTGTAAGTAATTTAGAAACGCCTTCTTTATTAAGTGTTACTTTTTGATCTGTATTTGCTGTAAATGTAGGTATTTTATTATCTTTAATAGCCTCTTCAATAGCTTTGTTATAATCAATCCCTACACCTAAGCTAGTACTACTTGAATTAGATTTCTTAGAACTGCTTGGTTTATTGGTGTTTCCTGAACCTGTTGTTCCACCTGGTTTATTTGTACCAATTTCGTTACCAATTGTTATTACTGTTGGGTTTGGATTACCTGTAAAGATTGTTCCTACACCCTCTGGTGCATGATCAGTAAGTTTTAAGAAATTCCCCATATCAATGCTACCATCAGCAGCAATAGTAGGTACTACTGATTTTACACTTGCAAACCAACTATCATCTACCTTATTTCCCTTATTATTTTCGCCATTTAAGTAGTTTGTATGACTTTCAAGACTTCCTTGTTCTCTTAGGTTAATTGCATCACTTTCTGCCCCTTTGTATGAAATAAAGTTATCTAACTGCCATGTTGTTTGAGTTGCATTTGTATTAAACTCAAGATTTTTACCACCATTATTGAATGAGATAACATTATTCACTTTACAACTTGGATTACTGTTACTAAATACACCATTTTTCCCATTTTCAAATGAAATACTATCTTTTAAGACATGGGCTACTGGCATACTTTCACCACCAAGTTTAAACCCATTTCCTTCACCTTCAAGGTCACTATATGTTAATGTACCATTTGCATAAGCTACACATTTTTCAATAAGCACTTCGCCAATAACACCGGTTGTTGATTTTGCATATAAATCCCAACCATCATCAATATTATGGTGCGAAATACAGTAACGAAATACATTTCCTTCACCGACAGTAAGCTTAGCTGCAAATCCATCCGCATCATTAGCTTGTGGGTCACAGCTATTATAAACTTCACAACTTTGGACTAAATTATTTTTTGGCCATAATGCTTTATGGTCTAATTGACTACCACTGATTTGTACCCCAGTATTACCTGTGTCATGTACAGTTAATCTTTCTAATATGTTTGAGTTACCTGTAACTTGTATACCCACTCCACCTGTATTTTTAATTTCCATATCATATATATGCCAGTAGTCGCCACCTAAAGTAATTCCTGCCCCTTTGCAACCTGTAAAGTCTAAAACGGCTCTTTCATTTGGATCGGACATTAATACAATTGGTTTGTCAGCTGTTCCATTATGTCCTCTATTTACCACAAGGCTTCTATTTAAATTATATTTCCCACCTAAAAGTACAATTTCTTGTCCTGGTTGTGCATAGTTAATAGCTGTCTCAATATCTAAAGGACTTGCCTTAGTTCCTTCATTAGTTGAAACACCGTTTTGTGCAACATAAATAGCATTTGCCTCTGTACCAAATGCTTGGTAATCAATAGTAAATCCATACGCAATAGGTTCATAAGATGTTAAGTCTTCATACTCTCCTAGTAACCCATTTTGTGCTTCTTTTGCAGCTGGTGTATAAATTGCAGTAAATTTATTTTTTCCTTTATTAAGTTGTAAATTTGTAACACCTCTAAATGTCTCTGCTTTGGTTGAATCAATAACTACATCTTTAGCAACTACTTTTCCTTCACTATCTACAATATCAATTTTCCCTATATAATTTGCTTTGAAACCTACTTCACAATTTGATGTACCACTTGTTGTAGAAGCATCAAGTATGAATGTTGGTTCTTTATACATCATAGGTCTTTCTTGTCTTGCTTCATCTTCTTCTGGTGCAATAGTTGTAAAGTGCATATCTTTTGCTGTCACAGTAATCTTACGACTTGCACATACACCTACATAATATTTATCTTTTTCTTGTTTTAACAGTAAATCTGGTTCATAACAAATAACTTCCTGTGATTTTTCACCTGTTTGATTATTAATCATAGAAGCATGGAATCCAGTATTGCTTTTTCTAAGTATCAATGTATATTCTTCTCCATCCTCAAATCTAGGTGGATTAGCATTTTTAACTGTACCATCTTCATTATATATCTTATAATCTTTTTTAAAGTTCCAATCGAAAGGTGCTGTATCAATAGTTTTTCTATTACTACTTGAAGTTGTTGTCTTACCTGTATAACCTGTTACAAAATAGCCGCCTGGTGCCCCCATAATACTACTCACTGCACCATCTATAGTACGCGTATATTTTCTAAACATAGCCCCAGCTGAATTAAAATAACGTGCTGATGTATCATTTGCTTTAAGTGAGTCAATAGCCATAATCCCAAATCCAGATTGATTATCTTTTCTAGCTGAATCATCTACACGGAAAGTAGCTGTAAAAGTAAAGTTTTCTGTTTTTGGATCAATTTCGATATAGTAATAGAGGAAACCATCTTCACTATCTGCAAGCTTACCACCTGAACCATTACCTACTTCTACGGCTCTCATTGTAATAGAGCCATCTGGATTTTCATCAATATATCCAGAAGCCCCTGAACCCACTAATGCTGACATAAAACGTTCTTCTTGATTCTTTAGTGTTTTACTAACCTCTTTACTCACCATGTCGCCTTCTTTGTCATAGGCCTCAACCTTTACACTATAATCTGTGCCGGCTACAAGGTTTGGAATATTACATGTTGCTACAACAAACTCATAGTCCTCTTGTCCTATTTCTTTAATATACACTTTATAAGAAATAGCACTTCTTACATCATCCCAATCTACGTTCAATGAAGCATTTTTACCAGTTTTAATATTAGTAAATTTAATTTCACCTAAAGGAATTCTAATATCCGCTACTTTTTCTTCACTTGAAATAGCTTCCTTTGTTCCTTCTCTAATAGCATCACATACTACAGTATATGTTCCCGTTTTGCCTGGTTCAAAGGTGACAGTAGCTTTGCCCTCTTCTAACTTGTTTACCACTTTACTAGCTTGTAACTTTCCATCTGCATAAAGCTTAACCCAGAGTTTATCTGTTTCTTCCTTTGCAATAGTTCCTGCTACTGTTACATCTATTTTTGCTAGATCATCATTATTATTTACGATTTCCACTACTTCTGGGCATTCCATTCCCTCAGTAGTTATATTTTCCATTTCTCCCTCTACTACACTAGCATAATATAAATTTACACTTTTAGTAGAATATATATAATATGTACCACCTTCACTTAAGGAAGCTGTTTGAGCTGGGAGTTTTTTGTCCTTATCAGAAATGTTACCACTACCTAAAGCAGTCATTTCGGCAACTTGTTCACCTGCTTCATTGTAAATACAAATAGGTCTATCATCATTGCCATTACTTAAGGCATATAATGTCACACTTGCTGGTCCATTTACACTAAACTCTAAACTACGATATGCTTTATTCCCTGCACCTCCAAGTTTTACACGTTTCTTTAAGTTATGATGATACTCACTCATTTGCTCACTATTATCAATAGTAACCGATTTTTCTGATGTTGCTTTAAGCATAAATTCTCCACATTGTAAGTCTGATTTTAAAGTACTATTACTTAGTTCACTTGCATTAAACACCTTTGTTGTAGCTTAATTTGACTACTACTGGTTGCTTGAGCCACGACCTCTTTGACACACACTTCTTCAGTATTTTCATCAACTACATTAGCCGCAAGTGGCATACTGCCTACAATCATTGCCGTTCCCAGTATACCTGCTACTTTCTTTCTCATACTCTTGCTCATCCTATTTCCTCCTTAAGTTAATCTTACCTTCATAATTCATTTAGGCTTTCTCAAATCTTAACTACAGAATCTTTAGTACTTACTTTTAGTTTTATTGGCCCATCGATACAGTTTTTATTTTCTTTTGTTAAATTATATAATGCTTTTTTATAATTTAAAACTATTTCTTATAATTATTTATATTTTTTATTAATATTATTAATTTTTTATTTCATTTTTCAACCATTTTGTAATAACATCCTAACTATTTTTTATGTTATATATAAAATTAACTCTGAATTTTTATGTAAATTTATCATGTGTTAAATTACATTATTAAGTAAAAAATTACAGATAACAAAAAAGGAACTGCTCCGAAGTTGTAACTTACTTCGTAACAGTTCCTTTTTATACATCTAAGATCATTGTTATAAATATACTTATAACACAAAAGGGTCTTATCAAAAGATAAGACCCTCTAATTAAAGTGGTCGCTATAGGGCTCGAACCTATGACCCCC
>CALGWE010000123.1:0-5651 GCA_937935915.1 uncultured Clostridia bacterium | reverse complement strand
AATATAGAATAAAATGTTAATTCTCAAGAAGCATTTTATATTGCATAAGCTATGTAAATTGTGAGAAGTATATGGTATAATAAGCACGAAAATGCGCCTAAAATGCAACATAAGCATATTACGAAGCAAAATCTTAAAGAGGAGACTAGAAAGACTAATATGAGAAAAACAAAAATTGTATGTACACTAGGTCCATCAACACAAGACGACAATATTTTAAAACAATTAATGTTAGAGGGGATGGATGTAGCAAGATTCAACTTCTCTCATGGAACACATGAAACACACAAAGCTAACTTTGATAGAATTGTTAAATTCAGAGAAGAATTAGGCTTACCAATCGCAGCTTTATTAGATACAAAAGGTCCAGAAGTGCGTGTGTGTCAATTTAAAGAAGGTAAAATTACACTTAACAAAGGGGACCAATTTACACTTACATCAAGAGATGTAGAAGGAACACAAGAAATCGTAAGTATTACTTATAAACAACTACCAAAAGACGTTGAAGTGGGGACACCAATCTTACTTGATGACGGTCTTATTGAGTTATCAGTTATCTCTGTAGATGAAACAGATATCGTTTGTAAAGTACTTAACAGTGGAAACTTATCAAATAACAAAGGTGTTAACTTACCACAAACACGCCTTTCAATGCCTTACTTAAGTGAAAAAGACAGAGCAGATATTATCTTCGGTATTCAAACAGGGTATGACTTTATTGCAGCATCTTTCGTAAGATGTGCAGATGACGTTCTTGAAATTAGAAAAATCCTTGAAGAACATAACTGTCACTCAATCAATATCATCTCTAAAATCGAAAACCGTGAAGGTGTAAATAACATCGATGAAATTATCCGTGTATCTGACGGTATCATGGTTGCTCGTGGAGACATGGGTGTTGAAATTCCTGGTGAAGAAGTACCAGCTATTCAAAAAATGATCATTAAGAAAACAACAGCAGCTGGAAAACAAGTTATTACAGCTACACAAATGTTAGATTCAATGATGAAAAACCCACGTGCTACAAGAGCTGAAATCAGTGACGTAGCTAATGCGATCTATGATGGAACAAGTGCGATTATGTTATCAGGTGAAACAGCAGCTGGTTTATATCCAGTAGAATCTGTTCAAACAATGGTAAAAATTGCACTTAAAACAGAAGCAGATATCGATTATGTAAAACGTTTCAAACAAAAAGGAAACGAAGGACATACAAATGTAACAACAGCTATTTCTCATGCAACATGTACTACAGCACATGACTTAAATGCAGCAGCTATCGTTACAGTAACAAAATCAGGTAGAACAGCTAGAATGATTTCTAAGTTTAGACCACTTTCACCAATCCTTGGATGTACAACATCTGAAAACACATACCGTCACATGGCGTTAGTATGGGGTGTAAGACCTATCTTAATCGAAGAACACAGCAGCTCTGAAGACTTATTCTCAGATGCATTAAAATGTGCAGAAAGATCAGGAATGGTTTCAAATGGTGAATTAGTTGTTATCACAAGTGGTGTGCCAGTAGGTGTATCAGGAACAACTAATATGATCAAAGTTGATATCATTGGTGATGTTTTAATTTCTGGGACAGGAATTGGGACAAAAACAGCTTGTGGTAACCTTTGCGTAGCAAACAACGTACAAGAAGCTCTTGATAACTTCAACGAAGGAGATATCCTTGTAATTTCTCAAACAACTAACGAGTTATTACCACTTCTTAGAAGTGCAGCAGGTATCATCACAGAAAACGAAGGCTTAAACTCACATGCAGCTATCGTTGGTCTTGCACTTGATATTCCAGTAATCATCGGTGCTCACCATGCAACAGAAATCCTTAAATCAGGATCAGTTGTAACAGTAGATGCAGCTCGTGGAATCGTAGCTAGCAACTAATATAGATAATGAAAACCTTACTTAGCAGTAACTAAGTAAGGTTTTTTTATGCATATTTATTGTGATAATTATGTTTAAGAATAATGACAATCTAAGACATTTAATAAATTGAAAAGCAAAAATTAATTAGAAGGTTACAAAAGGAGGTAGCGTAAGAACAATTATAGTTTTACGCTACCTCCTTTATTGTATATTTCTTAGAAAATCATATGTGCAATTACTGCAATGATTGGTAATGTTACAAGTGTTCTTTCTAAGAAGATAATAAATAACTCACTTAATTTTACTGGGATTTTAGATCCAAGTAAGAGTGCACCTACTTCTGATAAGTAGATAAGCTGTGATACAGAGACACTGGCTACAATGAATCTTGTCATATCACTTTCAATGTTAGCTGCCATAATAGATGGAAGTAACATATCTGCAAATCCTGCAATAAGTGTTTGAGAAGCTGCCACAGCTTCTGGGACACCAAGTAAATTTAAAACTGGTACGAAAGGTAAGCCGAGTACTCTAAAGAGTGGTGTATAAGTTGCTAAGATTAAGGCAATAGTCCCGATTCCCATAACAACAGGAATTACACCAAGCCACATATCGATAACATTTTTAATACCATCTACTACAATACACTCAAATAGATTCTGTTTTTCAGCTGTTTCAACTGCTGCATTTAAGCTTTGGCTAAGCTTTATGCTGTGTACTTCATCTACTACCTTAGGTGTTGAACCATCAAATAAAATATCTTTTTTATTTGAGAGGGGTGGAAGTTTAGGTAAAATAATAGCTGCTACTAAACTTGCAAATGTTACTGTTAAATAGAATGGGATGAACATATCTCCAAGACCTACTGTATTAATAACGACTAAACTAAATGTAATAGATACAAGTGAGAAAGTAGTTCCGATAACGGCAGCTTCTCTTTGAGTATAGAAGCCGTCTTCGTATTGTTTACTTGTAAGAAGGACACCGATTGTACCATCACCTAACCAAGAAGCGATACAGTCAATAGCCGAGCGGCCAGGTAAGTTAAATACAGGACGCATAATTTTAACAAGTAAAGCACCAATAAATTCTAATAAACCAAAGTTTAAAAGTAATGGTAAAAATAATCCGGCAAAGAGGAAGATTGTAAATAATACAGGGAGCAAGTCATTCATTACCATTGAGCCTGTATCACTAGAAACAATCATTTCTACCACTGGAATATTAGGTAACATGTCGTTAGAAGCAAGTAAGATCAGGCTAATAAAGATAAAGCCTAATAAACGTACTACAGCCCAAAGCCATGATGGATTAAATAAACTATATAAAAATTGATTATTTGTGATGAATTTAGGTTTAAATAACTTAGTGACTAAAGTACCTACTGTTGATAGTAAAACAAGTATGAATAAAATACTTGGTATATAATTTGATAATAGGTTTTGTAAACTTTTAGAAAGTATAGCTACTGGAATTGTAATTGAACCGTCTTTTGGAAAAGGTACCATGAATAAAAAGATACCTATTAAGGATGGTACAATAAACTTAAGTAGCGCATGTTGTTTATGTGTATTATGCATATTATTGAAAGCCCCTTTAATGAAAATATTTATATCTATTAAGTACAATTTATTATATATGAATTAACATAAAAGTACAACAACAAATTACATAATTATTCAATTTAGTGAGTTGTTATGCAGCGTTGCGCAGTTTGGTTTATATTGAAAAGTTTGAGTAAATATCAATAAAAAGAGTATGGTCTAAAAGAAAGGATGACCATACTCAGGAAAGAATATTGCAAAACAGAACATAATAAGAATAAAGCAGTTAGATATAAAATACAAGGTTATAGGCGTACATAAAAAAATCGTATAAATATAAAACCCTTATTTTTCTAAAAGCTAGAGGGAAGTTTGAAAAAATTGTAATCCTATGATGTTTATTTTATAATATAGGAGTCGAAATGAATTATATAAAACAATTATAAAATATAGTTTGTAGTTAGAAACAGCAGCATAGTACAATTTGTAAAAATACTAATCTATATAAGGAGAGAATATGGGAAAATTTAAAGAGGCATTAAAGAGATACAAGTGGATTATAGTAAGCGGTTTATCTATTGCCCTACTTGCAGGCGTGATAACAGCCAATATAAAGTTATTCCAACTTATGAGTTATAAAATGCAAGCAAATACACCAGCTGTTATAGAACTAATGGAACGTGATCTTAAAAGTACTAAGAAACAAGATGGCTGGTATTTTTCACAAGGCGTGGAGTACTTGTTACAAGATATGAGTGACCAAACAAAAGGTTTTTTTGAAGGACATTTTACTGAGTTTATACCAGAAATTCAGGAGGACATCATTAAACAATATAATAAGCGTAATTTATTTTTTGCAAATAAAAACATATTAACAGATACTTTATTAGATAACCTAGATAATGAAGTTTATGCTGGATATTTTAAACGTTTAGATGAAGTCATGGTAGATGAAATGTTGGCAAGCTATTTTAAAGATAAAACAACTTTAAATGATGAGTTTGTGGATGAACTTTACAAAATTACAAGTATTTATCCAAAGCAATTAATATTAAATAAATTTAACTTCGATGTATATGGACTCTTAGTTTATGGTGATGAGAAGCAGTCAAGTGCTGAGGAAGCAACAAACGTAGATACGCCAAATAATGAGCAATTAAAAGTAGATAAAGGGCAGCAGTCAGTAAATACAGAAACTACACAAGCAGTGACTGTAGCCTCGGAACCTGCAAAGGTGCCAGAGATTACATTAGCGCAAAAGAAAGATACTATTTTCAAGAAACTAGCACCAGAGAAAGCAAAAGCAATGATTTTTGCTAAGTTAAAGACTAGTCCAATTCAGCTTGAAACACTTAAGGAATTAATGGAATTCTTAAATCGTAATAATATTATAGACACAAAAACATATACAAGCTTTAACAATATGTATAGCGAAGTACATTTAATTCGTAAGCAATATAGTGAGCTTGATAATAAAGAAGTAGATCTTAAGAATAAAAAGCAAGCTATAGAATTACAACTTAATGAGCCTAAAAAGAATATTGAAGCAAAAGAAGTAGAGCTTAAAAAAGCACAAGCAGCTGTAAGTGAGATAGAAAATAAACTTAGCAGTTTGACAGGATATGCCTATATGGCACTTTATATTGAAAAGGCTTATGGAGATGGGGAGTATGAAGCGTCTATTCCTACCACAGGATTATTTGGTAACTTCAAACCATCTAGTCAAAAGTATATTATTAAACTTACAACAAGCCAATTCTCAACACCAGGGGTGTACTATGTGAATATTACATTACAAGGTACTAAGGTGAATAATAGAGGAAATGAATATCCATATTATGTAGAAGTATCACAAAGTCAATTAGATCAAATCGCAACACTTCAGCAGCAACGTGAGGCTAAAGTAAATGCTGTAAAGAATATTCGTAGTGAAATTGCTGCCATTGAAGCTAAGATTGCAGCTATTAAAGAAGAAAATGGCTATGAAGCAGTAGATAGTGAACTTAGAAATATTGCAGTAGAGCGTGAAAACTATGCAGAAAAGTTAGATGTGCAGGCAGTAGAGATTCAACAACTTTTAAGTATAGGGCGTGTGCAGGTGAAGCTGGTAGACTAGCAAATAAGAAAAGAGAGTGTGGCAACTTAGGAGAGAATAAAAGAAAAAAGTTAATGTAATTATCTTGATAGTAAGTATAGAGCTTGATGTATTTATAGTATTAATATACT
>CALGWE010000122.1:0-1843 GCA_937935915.1 uncultured Clostridia bacterium | reverse complement strand
CGAGACATCATAATTGCCCAAGTATTAACATCATTTTTTGTATAAGGAATAATAACTGGTTTACCTGTTGTGCCAGAAGAAGAGTGAATACGGACAATTTGTTCATCATTTACAGCCTGAAGGCCAAGAGGATATGCGCCACGTAATTCATATTTATCTGTAAAAGGAATTTTGCTAAAGTCATCTATGCCCTTGATTTCGCGAATATCAAAATCAGCTTCAGCATATTTATTTTTATAAAAAGCGCTTTTTTCACTAACTGTTTTTAAAACCTTTTGAACTTTTTCAAATTGCATTTCATTCATGACAAGCACCTCCTATGTTTTGTGTTAAGGATAAAGATTCTGACATACCCATTTCAATGGCACGTTCATTGACTGCCCAAAAGCGTTCTGGTAAATAGGTATGTAAGGTGTTGATTAAATCTTCCTTAGTAAAAGGAAGATGGCCACTGCCAAGTGCAGCACCAAGTAAAATCATATTAAGTGCTTTACTGTTTCCAAGTTTCTCACAAAGAGCTTCACCATCAATGACAATAAGGTTACCAGTATGGGCTTTAAGAAACGTAATCATTTCAGTGGGATTATAGCTTACGCCGCTTAAAGAAGCTGTAACAGGACGAATACCTTTAGAAGAAACAATACAAGTCCCATTTGGTTTTAAGAGATTGAGATTACGGACAGCTTCTGCTGGTTCAAAACCAATAATCATGTCTGCACCATGGAAAGGAATATTAGGAGAAGCAGCTTTATCACCAATGCGTACATGACTTACAACGCTGCCACCCCGTTGAGCCATACCGATTGTTTCTGAAGTTTGTGCATATTCTTTTTTTAAAATAGCAGTTTGTGCAAGCATCTTAGAAGCTAAGATAGTACCTTGCCCACCTACTCCTGTAATTAAACAATTAAGCTTCATGATTATTTCCTCCTTTTTCAATAGCATGTTTTGGACAGACATGTGTGCAAAGACCGCAACCTGTACATAAGCTTGGTTCTAAAGTGACTTTACCATGTATTAAAGAAAGGGCAGGACAGCCAATTTCTTTAATACAAACCTTACAGTTTACACAGTTTTCTGTGATGCATACTGGTTTTTCAGGTTTTGTGACAGCGATACAAGGTGATTTAAAGATAATTGCAGAAACACCATTGAAGCTACTTGCTTCTTGTACAACTGCTACAGCTTTTTCGAGCTCTAATGGGTTTTGTTCATAGATTTTTTGAACCCCACAGCCTTTAAGAAGTGTAGCAATATCAATTACGCTACTCACTTCACCCATCATAGTGCAGCCTGTACCTGGATGAGGTTGGTGACCTGTCATGGCAGTTGTATGGTTATCAAGGACAACTAAAGTCATAGGTGTTTGATTATAAACTGCATTGATAATACCTGTTATACCAGAGTGGAAGAAAGTAGAGTCACCAATGAAGGCAAATAAGTGATGGTTTTGATTTGTACGTTTAAGGCCTTGTGCCATTGTGACACCAGCTCCCATACATAAGCAAGTATCAACCATATCCAGCGGTTTGGCATTGCCGAGCGTATAGCAACCAATATCTCCTGTAAATAAAGCGTCTTTACCACGCATTGCTTTTTTTACAGCATAGAAAGAAGCGCGATGAGGGCAACCGGCACATAAAAATGGTGGACGTACAGGAAGTGTTGGAAGTGTAAGTGATTCTGATTGTTTAAGAGGAATATTTAGGAATTTGCTTAATGCAGATAAAAGAAGTTCATAGCTATATTCACCCGCGAATGGTAAGTTATTGGTGTATTTACCATAAATTTTTAAGTCAATATGATGCTTACCACAAAGTGTAATAAGGCTTTCTTCAATAAC
>CALGWE010000121.1:0-3136 GCA_937935915.1 uncultured Clostridia bacterium | reverse complement strand
ATAATTATATTTATTAAATGGTTTATCTATATAATAAAATGTAAAAATACATATTAAGAATAGTAAATATATGGAAAAATTAAAAAGAAGTTAAAATATAATTGTCCCCCAAAATTTCTTGACATAGGGGGGGCTATGAGATATCATAAACTTGAAATAAACATATACGGAGGTGTTATTATGGCATACCAAATTAGTGAAGATTGCATCAGCTGTGGAGCATGTGAAGCAGAATGTCCAATCGGATGTATTTCTGAAGGGGATGGAAAATACGAAATCGCTGCAGCAGATTGTATCGAATGTGGTGCATGTGCAAGTGTTTGTCCAGTAGGCGCACCAGCTTTAGCAGAATAATAGAATTCAAATTTTTACATAGAAAGATGACCTTTTGAAAGGTCATCTTTTTTTGCGTTTCTCTAAAAAATCTTCATTGCTTTACTAAAATATTTTAGTTTATTGTGAAATATAAACAAAAGGAATAGATAATAATATTGTTAATAGTACATATTATACTAAAAATATTGAAAAATACTTCTTAAGCTGTGTATAATGAATCATAAAATTTACTGAAAGGAGATGGGGTTGTAAAATATCTAAAAAATAATATGTTGCCTAAAAGATAGTATAAAGTAATATGGAAAAAATAAAGGAGAGAATGAAATGAACAAGAAGTTAAAGCAAGTAGTAAGAAAAACTGCCTCTTATTTAGCAGTAGCTTCTATGTTTGGGGCCACACTTGTAAGTATGCCAGGTGTAACAACATATGGGGCTATGGCAAGACAGATGGAAGCATTAGATAGAGGACTTATAGCAACCAAAGTAAGTAACGGTATTTATTTATCTTGGAGACTATTAGGAACAGATAATGATAATGTAGGTTTCTATATTTACAAGAATGGGAAACGTTTAAATAACACACCACTTACAACAAGTACAAACTATGTAGATTCAGCAGGAAGCATAAATGATACATATTATGTGACGACAGTCATTAATGGGGTAGAGAAAACAAAAAGTAAAGCAGTCAAAGCATTTAGTCAAAATTATTTAGATGTACCGCTTAATAAACCTAATTCAATGAGAATGCCAGATGGTTCAACTTGTACATATAGTGCCAATGATGCCTCAGTAGGTGATGTAGATGGAGATGGTCAATATGAAATCATATTAAAATGGGACCCATCAAATTCAAAAGATAATTCTCAAAAAGGTTATACAGGGAATGTGTATTTAGATGCTTATGAAATGGATGGTACACAGCTTTGGCGTATTGACCTTGGTAAAAACATTAGAGCAGGTGCCCACTATACACAATTTATGGTATACGATTTAGATGGAGATGGAAAAGCAGAGGTAGCGTGTAAAACTTCTGATGGCACAGTAGATGGTACAGGTAAAATAATTGGTAATGCCAATGCAGACTATCGTAATTCATCAGGATATGTTTTAACAGGAAATGAATATTTAACAGTATTTAATGGGCAGACAGGTAAAGAGATGACAACTATTGACTATACACCAGCTCGTGGCAGCGTTTTTAGTTGGGGAGATAAATATGGTAATCGTGTAGATCGCTTTCTTGCATGTATTGCTTACTTAGATGGTAAAAGACCTAGTCTAGTAATGTGTCGTGGTTACTATACAAGAGCTGTACTTGTAGCTTATAAATTTGATGGAGGTAGTCTTAAAAGACAGTGGACATTTGACTCAAATGCTTCAGGTAACTCAGCTGCAGCAGGACAAGGAAATCATAATTTATCGGTAGCAGATGTAGATGGAGATGGTTGTGATGAAATCATTTATGGTAGTGCAACAATTGATCATAATGGTAAACTACTTTATTCTACAGGTTTAGGCCATGGGGATGCTATGCATGTAAGTGATTTAGATCCAACTCATCCAGGACTTGAAGTTTTTCAGGTGCATGAAGATAAAAAATGTACAGAAGTTCATGATGCAGCTACAGGAAAAGTACTTTGGAAAGTAGGTGCAAGTGGGGATGTAGGCCGCGGTGTTATCGGCAACTTTGGTTCGGATTTCTTTCCTTATATTGCAAGATCAACTACTGGATGCTATGACAAAGATGGAACAGCTATTTCGGCAAGAGTAACATCAGCTAACTTTGCAACTTGGTGGGATGGTGACTTATACAGAGAACAGCTTGATGGGACACGTATTGATAAATATAATAGTACAACACATAGAACGGATACATATGTAACATTTAATGGAGTTACTTCGTGTAATACAACTAAGGCCACACCTTCACTTCAAGCAGACTTATTTGGTGACTGGCGTGAAGAGGTTATGTTACCACTTGTAGATAGCAGTGCTCTTAGAATCTTTATGACAACAGATGTAACTAATTATCGTTTCTACACATTTATGCATGATCCAGTATATCGATTAGGTATTGCATGGCAAAATGTAGCATATAACCAACCACCTCATACAAGCTTTTATATTGGACCAAATTATACAAAGCAACCATCAGCTAATTTATATACACCAGGCAATTATATAGAAGAAGCAGTTACAAATAGTTCTGTAACTGATGGTAATACAGGCAGCATAACAGATACAATTAGAAAAGATTATGCGACTTTAACAAATGGTTGGTATTACATTAAAAATGTAAATGCACAAAAATATCTTCAAGTAAAAGATAATAAAGGTGCAAATGGACAAAATGTAGAAATTGGTACAGGCACAGGGGCAAATGGTCAAAAATGGTATTTAACAAATACAAGTAATGGTTATGTGACACTTAAAAATGGTCAAGGTTATATGTTAGATGTGGATTATGGTAAAAATGAAGACGGCACAAACATTCAAACCTATACAGCTAATGGTTTAAGTGCACAAGAATTTAAATTAGTGCGCACAGGTCAAGATAATATATATGGCATTTTAGCAAGATGTACAAATGATACAAAGGGCTTAGATGTATCAGGTAAATCTACTTTAGATGGTGCCAATGTATTAGAATACACCTATAGAGCAGCTACTAATCAAATCTGGGTATTTGAGCCTTGTGGCAGCGCTCAGAATTCATCATCTGAAATTAAACCAGATCAAGAAATAACAACGGTTGAGACAAATGTAAAAATAACATCAGATTGGACAGATGGTGCCA
>CALGWE010000120.1:0-3417 GCA_937935915.1 uncultured Clostridia bacterium | reverse complement strand
TTTACTTAAGAAAGTTTATTTTCTCTTTTATTTAATTGTTGCATTACTAACTGTTACAGAAGATGGACCGCTTCCTAATTGACCGCCTAATGTATAGCTTGCACCTGGTGCTAAACTTGTTTGCCAACTTGGTGGTGTAATTGTATATGTATTGCCATTTTGACTTACAAGTGTTGCATTCCAAATAGATGTAATTGGACGATCTGTTGTAAATGTACATGTCCAGTTATTTAATGTATTATTTGTTGTATTTGTCACTGTAATATCAGCTGTTGCACCACTGCCCCAGTCTGATGTTACTTTTACACTAACTGTAGCATTAGTAGTTGGTGTTGTTGGCTCTGTTGGCTGAGTTGATGTACTACCATCACAACTTTCTAATACCCATGTTTGATTAGATGCACCATAATAAGCATATTGTAATACATTTGCACCATCTGTTGTTGCTTTGTTTGCTACGTCTAATCCTTTAGTATCAGTTGAGCATCTTGTCACAATACCATATACATTGTTTTGTGATGTAGGAATAATTTTAAATTGTTGTGCTGCTGCGCCATTAGCTGTATATACTTGCATATTTGTGCTATTTTCATCTTTACCATAAGTTACATCTAGCATATATCCAGTGCCATTTTTAAGTGTCACATAACCATTACCTACATTTGTTAAATACCATTTTTGACCTGATACACCTGTACCAGTACCAATTTCTACATTTTGACCATTTGCGCCTTTATTATCTTTTGCTTGAAGATATTTTTGTGCACCTGTATTTTTAATATAATACCAACCATCTTTTACCGTAGCATAATTAGCATTGGGTTTAATTTCTTCTGATGGCTTAGTTTCTTCTTTTTCTGCAACTGCACCCTTTAACTCATCTGACACTCTGAAATAATCAAAATCTACATAGCCACCTACCATCTTTGTGGCATAGTTAAATAATCCAAAACGATATCCCATAAAGTGATCTAATGTATATTCCATAGCTAGACTATTTCCGATTTTGTACCAATTTGAGCCATCTATACTATAGTAGAAGTTGGCACGATTACCACCTTCAAAGTTAAAATCTATTTTAAGGTAAACTTTATCGGCATTTAAATTAACACTTTCTATTTCTTGTGGCATAGAGTTATTTGAGGCATTTACCATTACAATCTTCTTCATATTGTTTTCCATCTTAATGCCTACATAACCATATTTATAAGAAAAGGCTGAAAGTCCTGTTATATCTCCATTTTTCATATGACTTACATCTATTGCTACTTTCCCTGAACATGTTGGGCCATATGTTCTTTGTGTTAAAACATTTCTTGCACTTGTTAGTGAGTTAGTGATTTCACCTGTTTTAAGTCTTAAACAACCTGGTTTCTCTTTTAATGACCAACTATTATTATCAGGATTATGATTCCATTGCCATACGAGGTCTAGACCTGATTTATAAGTCTTACCACTTTCTCCATCAAATTCATCTGATTTTACAATACTTTGCGCCTTACCTGTACTTATTGGCTTAGCCATTGTTTTTTGTACCTTACCATTAGTCCCCATCATAGGCCAACCATCTATCCATGTGACTGGCACCAATACTGGACAACGTCCAACTGGTCCATGATCTTGGAATAACATACCATACCACTTACCATCTTCTGTATCTATAATGCCACCTTGTGCTACCCCACTTACATTATCAAAGTTATCTTGCAAAATAATTCTAGATTCCCAAGGTCCATTTAAAGATTTACTACGACTTACATACTGTGTACGTGGCTTTCCTCCTGGCCAAGCAATATTAAATACATAATAATAACCATTTAATTTAATAGCATTTGTTCCTTCAAACAACCCATTTCCCACTAGATTTTTGCCACTAAATAATAAACCACTTGCACCACCCATCTTAATGCCTGTAACATCTGAATTTAACTCTACATATCTAATATCCGAACTACCATATAGCATATACACTTTGCCATTATCATCAAATAATAATGACATATCATGATAACAACCATTTATTTCAAACCTTGCCCACTGCCCATTTTCAATATCTTTTGTCTGATATATATAGGTTTTACCTGTTGTATAAGACATAAAACTTATATAATAGGTTCCTTTATTATATTTCAAACTTGCTGCCCAGGACCCCTTTCCATACATGTCTTTACCATTTTGTAAGTTTGTATTTTCATTACTTGTAAGCGTATCATATACATAATTTACAATTTCCCAGTTTACAAGATCCTTAGATTTCATAATTGGACAGCCTGGCGTTAAATGCATAGTTGTACTGGCCATATAATAAGTATCCCCTACACGAATAACACTATCATCTGGTACATCTGCATATATTACTGGATTTGTAAAAGTACCATTTAGATTATCTGATGAAGCAGATGCCCATACTGCACTATTTCCCATGCTTACCTCCATTGTAAGACAACTATCTAGAACCACTTGCCATTTAGCTCCTCTTAGCATTTTCTTTAGCTTCAAACTAATCTCCCCCTTCTCTTTTACTAAACTAGTTTAAGGTTTATTAAAACTACTATACACCATCTTATTTTATCATAAATACCAAACGTTTAAGATGAATAATTATCGTGTATTTCTTGTATTAGTTTACTGTATTTAATTTTATTCATTAGGCATATTCGACAATTTTTCAAATCCACTTTTTAGCTTTATCACGGACTTTGTATCATTTGAAAAAGCTATAAAAATTGTCAATATTATTAAATAAAAAAGGAATAAAAAAGATGACACCTCAATAATCTAGGTGTCACCTTCTCAAATATTTTACTTAATTCTAATATCTTGTTTCCAAAAACCATGGTTATTGCAATAGAAGTAAAGAGTTCCTCTTTGCATTCTTGGAAATCTTACAGTAGGACTTTGTTCTGGATAAAGCTTAATAAGTAGCACACGTTCACTACATACATAAGCTACAAACGAAATATAGTGTGCCTTAGTCATATCATGTTCAAATGTAATATAATAATCATCTTCAATCTCCTCTATTTCTAGAGCATGTGCTTCATCTATCTTCTGAGCTTCAAGTGGCATGAGCTTTCTGCCACAACATGAAATTTCACCTTCACCTGTGCTATTAATAATATTCCCACAGTTAGGGCATACATAAAATTTAATTCTTCTCATATTTCCTCCATCTACTTCATTAGGATTTAAATCTCCTAGTAATATCTTTTCTACATTTACACCTAATATATTTGAAAGTTCACTAAGCAGAGATACATCTGGGGCTCCTAGTCCACGCTCCCATTTTGAAATGGTCTTATCACTAATTCCCATTGCATCAGCTACTTGTTTCTGTGTCATATTTTTTTCTTTGCGTAAACTATAAATTAATTTACCAACTTTTATGCAATCCATCTTAGTTCACCTCCATATATT
>CALGWE010000119.1:0-4573 GCA_937935915.1 uncultured Clostridia bacterium | reverse complement strand
CGAAGCGGAGCGAGTTTTTCGCCGTTTCTTTCATTATCGAACTTAGAACAGTACAAATTACGGAAGGTGTAGCTAGTAGCACTGAGTACTCCCACGAACCATTTGTCAATCACCTATCTATTTAATGAATCCCCCCTGGAACATCGCTTCATATACTTTTGTGCCTTTATACATAATCTTTTCACAACCTACAAACCATCCAAAATCTCCTTCTACACGGCACTTATATGTAAAGTTACCTTTCATAAAAAATTTTGGGCCTCTATAAGGGTATTCCTCTGTACTTCTCTTCAACGCTTCCTTCAAAAAATCAATATCGAAGTCACTACTTAGGGCTCTACCTGTATAATTTAATCCCCATATAGGCTTATTATTTTCCCATACAGCCTCTTCCCCTATAAATTGTTCGCTTCCTAAATAAGTATCAATGTATTTTAGACTTTCATTTTCATACAAAAAATCATGTGAATCTGGTCTTGTACCATTTACCTCATTTTGTGCTACTGCATAAGTATTCTTTTTTGCCTCACATAAAAATTGAGTTAATTCCTTTTTGCTTGTATTCATAATATAGCCCCCTTTATCTCATTAATTTTCTTCGAAAAGCTCATTCTATTTATTTTATTTTATCATTACTTAAATAATGCCCTCTTAGCTTTACTTTTTCTTTTAAATAATAAAAAATAACTAGGAGTCGTCCTTAGTTTTAAGGGACTCCTAGTTTCTTTTAATCTCTATAAAGATATGCTCTTGTAAGTGGCAAGCTATTATTAACCCCTTTAGTAAATACAATTTGATGTAAATCAACTACCCCATTATTAAAACTAGCTGCACAAGAACATAAATACATTCGCCACATACGTATAAAACGTTCATCAAACATCTTCTTCACTTCATCAAGATTATTTTCAAAGTTATCATGCCAGTTTAGTAAAGTTCTTACATAATGTTGTCTTAAGCTTTCAATATCCTTTACGTAATAACCATAGTCTGCAGATAGATCAATAATCTCTCTAAGACTTGGTATCACTCCACCTGGGAAAATATACTTCTTAATCCATGCATCCCCCGGATGCTCTCTAAGGCCACTTATATAATGTAGTAAAAATACGCCTTTCTCCTTCATCACTGCATCCACACTTTTGAAAAACTGTTCATAGTTTTCTCTACCCACATGTTCTAGCATCCCTACACTTACAATGCGGTCAAATTTACGTTCCATATGCTTTAAGTCTCTATAATCCATAAGCTGAACATCTAGATAATCTTCTAGTCCTTCTTGTGCAATACGTTTCTTAAATTCTTTGTGCTGCTCCTCACTTAGGGTAATGCCTAGCCCGTGTATCTTATACTTCTTAGCTGCTTCAATTAATAAAACCCCCCATCCACAACCTATATCCAGAAGGCTCATCCCTTGTTTTAAGTTTAGCTTTTTTAAAATATAGTCTACTTTATTGACCTGTGCTTCTTCTAAAGTATTATCTTCTTCTTTAAAATAGGCACAAGAATAACTTAAGGTAGGATCTAACCATAACTTATAAAAATCATTACCTATATCATAGTGGGATGACACTTCTTTCTTTTGGTTACTCTTAGAACCTGAGGTATATAAGATTTTCTTCATAGCATGCTTATCTGTAATGAATCGACTTTGGAACTTAAAAATTTCATCTAGGGCCATTACCAAATCGCCTTCTATCTCCATCTCTCCATTCATATAAGCTTCACCTAATGCTATCAACTCCCTATATGGTACAGGCTTGTGAAAAACTACTTTAAACTTAGATGGCAATGTGCCTATATGAAATTCTTCTCCTGATTCAAACATTACATCAAAGGCTGTCCCATCAAATCTGTTTAAAAATTTTTTCATTAGTATTGCTTGCATACTCATACGTCTCACTCCTTTTATAGAAGTATCTCCTCATTTTTCCAAAAATACACAAACAATAACCAAGTTATTAAAGTTTTTCTTTAAGCCTCCTTTAAGTAAAGCTTTAAGTAGTTATAACATAGGTATTGAAGTATTACTTTAACTAGCCTTTAACTTCTACTTTAACTATTCCACTAAATTAATTCATTTTCTCTTAAGTAAGCTTCAGCTTCTTTGTAAGCTCTTGTTAAATTACTTCCACCATATACAGTAGTTTTCTTCCCATTAATTACTCTTTCACACTTACCAAAGTACACAATTTGTTCTCCGTAATACTCATCCATAGAAGCTGTGAAATAGTAATCCTTTTCTTTTTCTTCACCAAACTTAATAAATAAGTCACTATACATATCTTCTTCTAAGTTTCCTTCTTCCTCTGCCATTTTTACATGAAATTTATATACACAATAGCAAAAGAAGGCTATCTTATCTTTTTCTTCTAAGTGGTCAAAAAGTAAATTATGTAAGTACTTATTACCTACATAGTCTGAGCACTTAATCCCTTTATTTCTTGCATAAGAAATAAGGCCTGCTACAGCTCTTTCATCATCATCTAGCTCACAGTTAATAATAGCTTCTGCATCTCCTCTTGTGATACCTTCTGGTAATACAAGTCCTATACTTTTTGCATATTTCTTTTGTCTTTCTGCTACTGGACCTAAATCTAATCTATTAGGTAATTTTTCTCTTTTTGATCTCATATAATGCTCCTCTTTATATATTTTATAATTTTTGCTTAACTAGTCCTAAAAAGGATTTGTACACATATACTTAATTTAGAATAAATTTTTTAAAATAAACTTTTAGGGTGAATTTTTCAAAATAAATTTTATTGGAGGAAATGATTTTGAAAGAACAAGGTCTTATTGCAAGTACTATCATTTTAACCCTTACATCCTTTTTCACACGTACCCTAAATATGATTTCTATTATTTTCTTATCACATTTATTAGGTACTGAAGGAATGGGGCTTTATCATCTCATTATCTCAATATACATGATTGCCATCGTATTTGCTTCTGCAGGACTTAGTTCCTCTGTTTCAAAATTAGTCGCTGAAGAACTTGGGCAACGGCATCTACGTAACGCCTCTCGTGTCATGAAAATCGCTTTAATCTTCAGTGCTTTTCTAAGCTTATTAGTAGGAGTAAGCTTCTTTTTTCTTGCTCCCTTTATTGCTAAGCACTTCGTTCAAGATACGCGTGCTATTTTAAGTCTTCGCATTTTATCTATTAGTATTCCCTTTATTGCTTGCTCTTCATGTTTTAAAGGATACTTTTATGCAACTAAAAAGGCAAGCCTTCCTGCTAGTAGTGAAATGCTTGAACAAATCGTTAAAGTAAGTCTGACTTTACTTATACTTAGTCTAAAAAATACTTCCAATCAAACTTATACCTATGGTCTTATCGGCTTATGCCTTACTATTGGTGAAATTGTTTCCTGGAGTTATTTACTTTCATTATACATATTAAGTCGCAGACATACACCTTATACTACAGAGCAGATTTCTCCTTCTAAAAGTCTTTTTCTAAATCTCATTAAGATAGCGTTACCAATAGCCGCAATTTCTTATGTCTCCTGTATATTTGTCTCTACTGAAAATATACTCATACCTGCTGGACTAAAAAAATATGGTGCTTCCGCTGCTACCTCTCTTAGTCTATACGGTATGTTAAAAGGTATGGTTATCCCTATTCTTTTCTTTCCTTCAGCCTTCCTAACGGCTTTTTGTACTACGCTTATTCCAGAAATTGCTCGTGCTAATATCCTTAAGCAAAAGGCTCATGTTCATTCTATTATCAACAAAGTACTTCAGTTCACCCTTATGCTCAGTCTATTTGCTACAAGCTTATTCATTAATTATGCCGATGAAATAGGAATTGTCCTTTATCATAATGACCAAATTGGTGGCATGTTGCGCTGCCTTGCTATCATTGTACCATTTATGTATGTAGAAGTTGTCGCAGATGCTATTTTAAAAGGACTTGGTAAACAGGTTAGTTGCCTTAAATATAGTATCTTTGATACCTTATTTCGCATTACAACCATTTACTTTTTCCTACCTATTAAAGGTATATCTGCTTTTATAGGTATTATGATTATTAGTAATATTACTACCTCTTGTCTTAACTTTAATAAATTACGAGATACAACCAAGCTTAAAATACAATTCACCAATTGGATTCTAAACCCACTTATTGCTTCTTTCGCTGGTACTACTTTTTCTAAGCTAATACTTAATGTTTTATTTCACTATAATATTGCCACCGCCTTTAGACTTATACTAGGCATCGGATTAAGTATTTTAATTTGTCTCTTCGTTCTTATAAGTCTTATGGAATATAAATTTCATCGCCTCGTTACTTGGAGTAAAGTCAACTAATCTTCTATCTTCACACATCGCAAGCTATTGAAATATAAAGAGGATGCCACAAAATTACCTTGCGACACCCTCTTTATCATTTACATACAAGTATCTGAATACTATAAGTCCATCAATCTCTATACTTACTATCAAGATCATTACATTAACTTTTTCTTTTCTCCCAAGTTGCCAAAATGCCAGCTGAGGTAGTGGTGGGTGAGAGGATACCTGTGGAGTAATTTTCTGAGAGGCTTAGTGAAGAGTATCAAAGTGCT
>CALGWE010000118.1:0-7804 GCA_937935915.1 uncultured Clostridia bacterium | reverse complement strand
CACTCTAAATGCTTCTGTCTCTACCATTTCTGAGCTAGATTCAATATCTTTATTTTCTCTTAAAGCTTCATAAACACTTTCAAATGGTTGATGTGCTTTAAGTCTTAAACCATGTGAATTGTATATTAGGGTGTAGCCAGCTATACCTGTAGTCTTATGATAATCCTTACAGAAACCACCATCTATAACCATGAGTTTACCATTGGCTCTAATTGGCTTTTCACCACTTTCTAGCTTAACAGGTGTATGACCATTAATAATATGTGATATAGAAGAATATAAGCTAAATTCTCTTAAAATCATATTGCAGGTCTTTTCCATATGATAGTAATCGTAATATGAATTTTTATCTTCTTTCCAAGTCTCCTCATCAGATATGAAGGTACGCTCAAAAGTCTTGATTGTTCGGCCAAATAAAGGTGATTTCTTACCACACCATAGATACCACATAAAGTCTAAATCAGCCTTACTCCCCCCACCAAAGTAAGCTCTTCTAGCTACCTTTTCAGCAAAGTCAAAGTAATTTCTGCCCTTGTAGATTTTGCCGCCAATTTCTACTCCTTCAAAATTACCAGATTCATCTAATGGCACACAACCATGATATAAAAGATTATTATTATATTTTAGGTATATATTTCCTTTCTTATATAAGAATTCAATATGATCTTTTAATCGCTTACTATTGGCAAAAGCAGCCTTTAGCTCTCCCATAATTTGAACTTCTTCAGCCGATAATTCATAGGGATTTTCTTTATCAAGTGTTGGGAAATCTGTATCATTTAGCTCATATAACTGACCCTCTATCTCCACAGTTTTATTTTCTAAATCCATCTTATGTAGTAACATTCTATCATCCATTTGATATTCTGGATGCCTCTTAATAATTTGACCTTCTAATTTAAATAAAATTACTGATATTGCCTTAAATGCTGCCTCCATAGGATCTTTACTCTTATAAGTTTTTTCCGCAAATAGTGCTAGATTCCTTAAACTAATCCCATAACCACTCTCTAAAATCATCATATTGTTATAGCGGATATTATTACGAATTACATTGGCTATACATGCCTTATTTCCAGCTACTGCACCCATCCA
This sequence comes from uncultured Clostridia bacterium, assembly GCA_937935915.1. Taxonomy (GTDB): domain Bacteria; phylum Bacillota; class Clostridia; order Lachnospirales; family Cellulosilyticaceae; genus Cellulosilyticum. The sequence goes on along the minus strand of CALGWE010000118.1, from coordinate 6,709 downwards.
TAAAATATCGTGGTTTCCCCACTGAATATCTAATGAATGATAGTTCATTAATAAATCCATAATCTTATCTGCATAAGGTCCCCTGTCATAAATATCTCCTACTATATGTAAATGGTCTACAGCTAATCTTTTGATGAGTGCTGCTAAAGCAATTATAAATTCATCGGCACTATCAATTTGAATAATCGTATTTAATATTTCTTCATGATATCTAACTTGATTATCATCTTCGTCTTTTTGTACATGTAATAATTCATCAATAACATAAGAGAAGTCCTTTGGCATAGCCTTTCTTACCTTAGAACGTGTATACTTAGAAGAAAGCATCTTTGCTATTTCAATAAGTTCAGTTAAAATCATACGATACCAATCTGGCGCTAGATCATAAATTTGCTCTTGTTTAATAAGCTCCAGTTTTTCTTTTGGATAATAAATAAGCGTACAGATTTCTTGGCGTTCTGTATCACTTAGCTTTTCACCAAATAAATTATCTACTTTTTCTCTAATAACCCCTGAGCAGTTATTTAATATATGGCAAAAGGCCTCATATTCCCCATGAATATCACTCATAAAATGTTCTGTTCCTTTAGGTAAGTTTAAAATTGCATTTAAATTAATAATTTCCCTGCATACAGCTTGAATAGACGGATATTTTTCTGCTAGAAGCTTTAAATATTTTTTCTCCTCTGTCATTATTATCACCAGTCTTTCTCAATTATTTTTATATTTAAGTTACATTAATTTTTATTATAGCAATTTATAAAAATTTCAGATACCTTTTCATGTTAAATAATCATTAAAATAGGCATTAGCTTTCGCTAATGCCTATTTTAATTTAATTTCTTAAATTTAATTTTCTTTTATACTACTTTATTGTTCTGCATTTCCTGCATTTTGGTGTGCGCCTTTGTATTGTTCAAATACTTTTTGAACAATTGTTCCACCAATTTTTCCAGCTTCACGAGCTGTAATATCTCCATTATAGCCTTGTTTTAAAGGTACTCCCACTTCTCTAGCTACCTCATATTTCATAGAATCGAAAGCGTGTTGATTTGCCATTGTTGTGCTCCTCCTATAATGTTACATATAAAGTATTATATAAAGATTATATATAACTTCTTGATTACCTTGAAGTTACATTCATAGTATACGTATTTAAGCTTTATCTATACTCAAAAGTCTATTGAACTTCTAATGTATTTATTTCCATTTTTAATAATTTTAATTTAATGATCATCTTTGACTTTGCGTTTGTAGTTTAGTCATACGTATAATAGCAGCTATTAATAGTTTTAATGTAACTTCAAGGTACTTACTTAACCACTGATTACACGCCTCTTTTACTTGCAATGACCACTCTATCGTTTCTTCATCCTTTATATTCATTTCTACTATTTTAAGTACAAATTCTATATCCCTTTTAACTTCTTCTAAGCTTAAATCTTCTAACTCTTTTTGCTTAATTAAACAATCACTATCTATAATAATCTTTACAGCTTCGATAGCTATTGCATCTTTTATATAATCTGTCATTCGTTCTAGCATTCCTCTTTTATTTGGGTTAAAGGCCTAAAAGCGGCCAAATGATTTCATAGACTATTGGCACCAAAAGGGCTGGTAACATATTCCCCACACGAAACTTCTTACCAAAGGCTACATTAATGCCTACACAAAAAATAAGGGCAGAACCTACAAAACATAAGTCATTAATAATCGCATCACTTACAAATGCACCACAAAAAGCTGCTATTAATGTAATGCCTCCTTGATATACAAGTACTACGATTGCTGAAAAAACAGCCCCTATGCCACAAGTTGAGGCAAAGATCATAACAATAATGATATCTAAAATAGATTTAGCTGCTAACATAGAATAATCCCCACTAATCCCATCTTGAATAGATCCTACAATGGCCATAGCCCCTACGCAAATAATCAATGAAACATTGACAAAGCCATCTACAAACTGGCTATCGTTTTCTCTCTTAACAGCCTTTTTGATTTTCTCACCTACATTGTCCATTCTAAACTCTAACTGCATCCATTCTCCAAGGGCTGTACCTATTACCATAGAAAAGATAAGAAGCATAGTCCCTTGTGTCTCAATACTTCCATCTGTAATCACTAACATTTTTGTAAGTACTCCAGCTATCCCTATAAAAATAGTTGCGATGCCACAAGCTTGCATTAAAGATTCCTGTAACTGCTTCTTTAAACCATTCTTTAACAGTAAGCCTACAATCCCTCCACCAATAACAGCCAAGGTATTAATGATTGTGCCAAGTCCTATCATGTCTAAATCTCCTCCTGTTTATACTTCTATTCAAGTATTATACCAAAAAAGTAAAGGGATTGCTAAATAGCCTGGGGAGTAGTTGAGGAGAAGCTCTACACATTCCGTAATTTTTCAACTACTCCCATTCTATTTGGACAACTTAATGGAAAAGAGGTCGAAAGGAAAAAACTGCCCCGAAATGATTTAACATTTCGGGGCAGTTCCTTGTTATTTATTATATATTAATAGATTGTCATCTATTTATTACTCAATCATAATACGATGTCTATCTTCAATCACCTGTTTTTCTTCTTTTGGTAACTCTAGTCTTAAAGTACCATCTTCATATTTGGCGTGGATATCTTTTTCAGTTATGCCTTCACCAACATAGAAACTTCGGGTCATACTTGAAGCATATCGTTCTTGTCTAATATATTTACCATCTTGATCTTTCTCATTCTTGTCTAGTCCCTTAGCTGCATTAATGGTTAAGTAACCATTTTCAAGGTTGATATTAATTTCATCTTTCTTAAATCCTGGTAAATCAATAGCCATTTCATATCCTGCGTTTGTTTCTCTTATATCGGTTTTCATCATATGATTTCTATTCTTACCATATAAGACTTTTTCTACATCTGGAAATGAATAATCCCTCCAATCATCAAATAAGCTTTCTCCAAAAATACTAGGCATCAACATAGGTCATTCCTCCTCTTTGCGACAATGTGTGCCGTAATTTTTATTTACTTTTTTGAATTTTGAACTCGGGCTTTGAACTTTTATTTCTTTTCCTTTGTTCTGAATATAATATAACACTACTTGTTAGCACTGTCAATAGGTGAGTGCTAATTTTTTTAATTTTTATTTAAATATATTTTTCTATGCTTGTAAAATTTTTGTAAGTGGTGTTTTAAGGAGCTTACTGAAGTATTTTACAATCCATCCTGTACATAGGGCTGCAATGATTATGCCTTCTCTTGTGCCTTGAATGCTAAAGTCAAAGAAAATAAGTGATAATATGATGGCTATAATGACGCAGGCTACATCAAATAGCACTTTTACATTTCCAAAGTCTTTATGTATTGTATCCGAAATAGCCTTTACAAAGGCCTCACCTGAATTCATTACTACATCTGCAATAACGGCTAATGTAACCCCAAAGCCTACAACTACTGTACCTATTAAAATCATTATGATTCGCATCATATATGTATTGACCTCAATAGAGGCCACAAGCCACATCCCGAAATCAGTAAAATAGCCAAATATAAATGAGAGTGGAATCTGTAATAATTGAATCCATTCAAATTTCTTTCTAAGCAAAAGAATCTGCCCCACTATTAAAATACAGTTCCATATAATGAGCCAATTTCCTAATGATAGGGCAGTGTATTTAAGACTTAATATATTTGCTGTTGAAGAAACTGGTGATACACCTAACTCTCCCTTTTTAGTAATTGCTACACCTAATGCTGCAAAAAATAAACTAAATAAAAATAAAATATAGCATTTAGCAGTCTCCTTCATTGTTCTTTCTAAAGTCATTATTATGCTTCTCCCTTCTGTTTCTCAGTAATATATCTACCTCCTTATTATATCTCTATTTCTCCTTTTAGATAACATATCGCTTTCCCACCTATGTTTACTCTTTCTCCTAAGTTTTCACAAATCAATGTACCCCCTCTTGATTAATAAAGCTAAGACCTAATGACCTTTTTCGGTCAATTAAATCTTAGCTTCTTTAAAAGATTATCTATTAATTATGCCATATACCTTTTTTATGAGTTCCTGCTAATACCACAGATTGATCGATATATAATGCATAGGTATCTACACCTCCTAAGCCTTCATTCATACTTTCCCAGCTCCCACCTTGATTATCGGAATAGAATATACCGCCTCCATAAGTTCCTGCATATAGCTTACCTTCTGCTGCTTGTAAACAATCAATATTAAGATTAGTTAACCCTTTATGAATAGGTTTAAGCTCTTGTTTTTCTGGTGCATAACGGTAAACACCTTCTCCAGCTGTTCCCACATAAATATACTGTGCATCGGCTGCAAGGCTAAAGATTTGTGCCTCTTTAAGTGCTTCCATGCAAGGCTGCCAAGCATTATCCTCTAATACATATAGTCCTTGCCCAAAGGTAGCTGCATATAGTTTCCCTTTAAAAGGCATTAAAGCACTAATGTTTCCTTCTTCAAGTCCACTATTACTCGCCTGCCAGCTTTCTCCTTTTGTATCAGAAATATAAACTCCGCCACCATTAGTCCCTGCTATTAATTGATCCTTAAAAGTATTGATTGCAAGCACATAGGCATGATTCATGCCATCACCAGCGCTCTGCCATGTTTTCCCGTTATCTACTGATTTAAATACACCTGCACCACTTGTGGCTGCATAAATCTCATTATTTAATTTTGTAAAGGCTGAAATATTTGTATTAACTATACCTTTGCTTAATCTTACCCAATTATTGCCCTTATCTTTTGAAGCATAAATGCCATCACCACTGCTTCCTGCTAAAAGTATATCATTTATAACAGAAACCGTATAAATATTTGGGTTTGGGAAGCCTGCCTGAATAAGTCCAAAGTTTTGCCCTTCATCTTTAGAAACTAAAATGCCTGCTGTAGTAGCAGCATATACATACTGTTCATCTGCTGTAAGATCATAGGTATAAGGTATTTCTATACCTATATTGGTCTTTTCCCAATAATCACTTTGTTTCTTAAGCTTATAAATCCCCGTATCATATGTACCTACTAATACATTGTCTTCTTGCGCAAATATCGTATTGATTTGTAAGCTCTCTAAGCCTAAATTGTAACTTACCCAAGTATCGCCATAATCTGTAGAATAAAAAACGCCATCTTCTTCTGTGGCTACATATATTTCATTTCCTACTACACCTATATCTCTTACATTATTGTTAATAAGCTCTTCACCTAAGCTCTGCCAATTTGCCCCTTGATCTTTGGATACAAATAATCCATCACTTGTTCCTACAAATAAATCTTCTTCATTTACTACTAATGTAAGTACCAGAGCGTCTGTAAAAGGAGTTTGCACTTCTTTCCAAGTTGCACCTTTATTGTCTGAAATAAATAACCCACCATTAGTTCCTGCAAATACATTATCCTTTAATAAAGCTACTGCATAAACATCCTCATAAAGAAGCCCTTCATTTATAGCTTGCCATGTTTCACCTTGATTATCTGACCAAAATATACCACTTCCCTGAGTGCCTGTATACATGCTCTTCTCATCACCTGCAAAACATTGGATTACACCGCCATAAGGTCCTTCGCACTGTGCCCACTTAATAGATTCTTCTGCCCTTGTTACCATTCCTAGCACGATACTTATGACTAACATTAATATAAGTACAAGTGTGTTCTTTATATTTGATAAATCTTTTATATTGTCCATATATCTCCCTCAAAATTCCTTAATACAAAAAGCTACCTACGAAGGTTGATTTCGCAGGTAGCCAGTCGCACAATAATATTAATATTGTGCGAATCCATAGCCTTTTGCTTTTAGATTAGCTACAATAGTAGGCACCGCATCACTTGTTGTTGTATAACCATCATGCATTAATGTATTACCGCCAGCTTTTACATTACTACATGAATTAATAATTTGCCAAGTACTTGCACCGCTCCAGTCTTCTGAATAAACTGTTGGTTGTACAATTTTAAGTCCAAGATTTGAACATGCTTGCTCGATTGTTCCATTACTTTCTAAGTAAGGTAAACGTACATAATTAGGTCTTGGTTTTCCTGCACTTGTAATCACATCATTACATTGTTTTAAATCATTATAAACCTGTTGGTAACTCCAACCTGTCATATGAGAATGTGAATAACTGTGGTTTTGAAGGCTAAAACCAGAATTTAAAAGTGCATTCCAGCCTGCACCATTATAAGCTACACGATTTCCCCAAATGAAGAATGTGGCTCTATTACATCCTGCATTTTTTCAACATTTTATTGTTAAATTGTTTATCTTTCTTATAATTTTTCTATAAAACACTGTGAATCTGCCTATATTTTATTCCCACTTAAAACATTTTACAGAAATGCCAATACACCCTATGGCTATGATGAGCAAGATTATTATGGAACCATTCATACCATCCCAACTTTCTCCTAAAACTGCTGCTTTTAAAATCTTGATACCTTGTGTCATTGGCAAGATATCCACTACCTTCTGCATCCCTTTTGGCATTACCTCATAAGGCAAGGTAGCCCCTGAAAAAATTAACATTGGAAAATAGAGTACACAGGCAATAATTGAGGCAACCTTGGTATCTTTTGAAATGCCTCCTACTAACATCCCGATACTTAAGATGGCTACAAGTACAAATAACCAACCTACAATAAATAGTCCTACACTTCCCTTCATCTCAAATCCCCAGAAGAGCTTGG
>CALGWE010000117.1:0-4240 GCA_937935915.1 uncultured Clostridia bacterium | reverse complement strand
CTTTATGAACTTTAAATTTGGAATACCTTTATATACTAGCTTTGTAGGCGTTGCCAGAGGAGGGTATTACGGTTTTTAACGGTCATGTTTTTAACTGCCATGTAGATGGCGTTTCGATTGCCTACTAAGATCACAACTTTTTTTGCACGGGTGATGCCTGTGTAAAGGAGGTTACGTTGGAGCATGACGTAGTGACTAAAGGTGAAGGGCATAATAACAATAGGATATTCGCTACCTTGTGCTTTGTGAATGGTGGTGGCATAGGCTAAGACCAGTTCATCAAGTTCAAGGACTTCATATTCTACTTCACGGTCATCAAAATTAACCTTTAATGTTTTGGCATCTAAATCAATGGCAGAAATAAAGCCTACATCTCCATTGAAAACTTCTTTATCATAGTTATTGCGAATTTGCATGACTTTATCATGTAAACGATATTCAGTAGCACCACGTTTTAAACATAAGGTGTTAGGGTTAAGGGCAGCTTGTAAAACCGTATTCAGGTTGGCAGCCCCTGTTTCTGAGCGTTGCATAGGGGTGAGAATTTGAATGTCTTTAATTGGATTTACATGATAGTAATTAGGTAAACGTTTCACACAAAGATTAATAATAGTATTGATAACGCCCTCATTTTCTTCTTGTTCCATAAAGAAGAAATTACTTGTTTTGCCACCTCTAAGGTCAGGATTTTCTCCTTTATTAATTTTATGAGCGTTGGTAATGATTTGGCTGCCCATAGCTTGTCTAAATATACGTTCTAGTTTAATAGTAGGTACTACATTAGAAGCAATAATATCTTGAAGCACATTACCGGCACCTACAGAAGGAAGCTGATCAATATCCCCTACAATGATTAAAATCATATGGTCAGGAACTGCTTTAAGTAGGTTATACATTAAAATAATATCAATCATAGAAGCTTCATCTATAATGAGGACATCTCCTTCAAGGGGTGAATCCTCATTTTTCTTATAACCTTCTGGTGGTTTACATTCTAAGAGACGGTGAATTGTCTTGGCTTCTAGGCCAGTGGCTTCACTCATTCTTTTAGCAGCACGACCAGTAGGAGCAGCTAAAAGCACCTCCATACCAGAAGCTTTAAATAAACTAATAATTCCATGGGTTGTAGTTGTCTTTCCTGTACCTGGTCCACCTGTTAAAACCATGACTTTAGAAATTTCAGCTTGCATAATCGCATGGCGCTGAATTTCATCATAAGTGATTCCATCATTTTTTTCTAATTGGGCAATGACTTCTTGGCTAGGCTTAACTTTTTTAAGGGGCTTACACATCATAATTTGTTTAAGACGCTTTGCCACACCTTGTTCACTATAATAAAAAGGTGGTAAATAAATCATATCCGGCAATTCTTTAATAAGTTCTTTTTCAGAAATAAGGTAATCAAGTGTCATAATAATTTTACTTTCTTCCACCTCTAATATTTCCACACACTTTGTAATAAGCTGCTCACTGCTAGCATAACAATGCCCCTCCTCAGAAAGCTGGCTTAAAGTATAAAATATCCCAGCACGACAACGTTTAAAAGAATCTTTTTCAATCCCTAATTTACTGGCTAATCCATCGGCTGTTTTAAAGCCAATACCATAAATATCATCAGCAAGTTGATAAGGGTTTTCACGGACAACTTCAATACTTTCATTGCCGTAATATTTATAAATACGGCTACCAAAAGAAGTAGATACCCCATAAGATTGTAAAAAGAGCATAATATTTTTGATTTCCTTTTGATCTTGCCAAGCCTTTTTAATCATTTCCACACGCTTTTTACCAATGCCAGGAACTTCTAATATGCGGTCTGGCTCTTCTTCTATAATATCTAATGTTTGTTCCTTAAATAAATTAACAATCTTTTTGGCATAGACAGGCCCAATGCCTTTAATAAGCCCACTACTTAAATACTTTTCAATCCCATAAATACTAGCTGGCAAAGTCTCTTCCCATTCTCTTACTTCAAACTGTCTCCCATACTTGGCATTATGGGTCCAAAAACCTTTCATATAAAGTACAGATCCCACATTCACAGTCGCCATACTACCCACAACTGTAACTAAATCCATATAACCCTTTGACTTAACCTTAATGACACTATATCCCGTATCCTCATTAGCATAAGTAATACGTTCTACCACACCACGTAAACTTTCCATTTTTCGACCTCTTTTTAAATAATATAAGGATAGTATAACACATATTAGAATGAGATATAGTTTATTTATGAGATGTATTTGGTTATAATAAAATCAAAATTTAAAAAGCTTTATCATAAAAGATAAGATGATATTTTAGCATAAAGACAGGAGAAGATAATGGAAGAAATACAAACAATAAATTCATTTAATATAGAAGAAGTACAAGCATTATTTGAAAAGGTTGTGGCATATAAAAAAGCAAAACCTTGGGAAAAGATGGCGGAAGCACAAATATTTGCAGTAGAAGACCCTGAAACCCATGAAGTTGGATACTGCTCAGTAACAGGAACATTAGGCCAACATTTAGGTTTAACTGTTTACCTAGGTGAAGCAGGAAGACAAGCAATTTATAACTTTTTTACAATGGCACCAAACACAATGAACTCGTTTATTGTAGCAAGTAAGCATATTCTTTCACAAGCAGCTTTAATGTGTAGTTTTGAGGATAAAGAATTTTTAAACGAAGGAGATATAGAGGTTCTAAAATTATTAAATCTCAGATTTCGTGGCAAAAATGCTTGGCCTATGTGTCAAGATTTTAGGCCAGGAAAGGAAACAAGACAAATTAAAGGTGGGTGGGAAAGCCGCTTTTTAACCTATGCTTTAACTCAAGCTATAGAAGTAGCTAAAGATATTAAAAGAGGTAAATTGGTCATTGAACCAATCACTACAGCAAAACAAATTTTATATATTTATACAGAAACAATAGATGGTGAAACACTTAATCGTAGAAGCTGGCGAGCCTTTGATTTTGAAAAGCAAATGAACTGTATAAGACCTTATATATTTAAGGATGAGATGCTTATTAAGCGCATTAAAGGTTTAAAAAAGAATAAGCAAGTCTTAGGATGTAAACAATTTATACTACCAATAGGTATTGAAGGAGAAAAAGGGGAAGTCTATCATCCTTCAACTATGGTCTTTTATAATTCTAAGTTAGACGATATAGAGAATATGTTTATTGTAGGTGATAAAGAAACAGATGGGAATTTTATTAAGAGAGGACCTTACTGTCTAGAGCAATATGCAAATCATATAATCAGCAAAGGTGAAAGACCAAAAGAAATTATTGTAGATGAAGAAGCTACGTATCAATTACTTGCTGACTTCTGTAAAAAAGTAGGCATTACCCTTAGAAAAGGTAAAGTAAGCAAAGCGATTGATGAAGCAGTAGAAGCAATGATAATGGAAGTTCACCAATTACATGGAAATAATGGCTTTGCTATGGATGACTTTGGCGAAGACGATTATGATATGGATGAGTGGGACCATATGTTACCAATGGGCTTTGCAAATCATGAGGCAGATGAAGCTGAAATAGTTGATGGATTAGTTACAATGTTTATCATAGATAGTATCAATAACTTTTTAAATGCCCCACCTAGAATGAAATGGTCAAATAAGAAAAAAGATGAATGCGGAGATGCTATAGCTATGGTTATAGAATTATTATGGCAAGCAGTAGGTGAAGGCCCAGGAATGTGGACACCAATGGGAATTAAAGAAGTTTTAACACAAGTCATTCCACTAGCTTATCAAGGAGATTTAAAAACACTAGAAGAGCTCCCAGAGCATCTAAGTAATTATATAAAATTCATACAACAATTAGGCTTACTAGGAAAAAATAAAGATCTCCTTAAAGCAATAGAAGACAACAAAGAAAGTATGCTCAATAACTTTAAAGCTAAAAACTTATTTAAAACCCAGCAAAATGGTAAAGTAATCCCATTTAAAAGGTAGCTCAAAATCTTCTCAAAATGGGGATGCAAATTGAATTAGTAGCAGAAGGAACTGGCTTATCCAGAGAAAAAGTAAAAGAAATACAAGAAAAAATGTATAAAGAAAACTAGAAACAACTCCAGTGGCGCAAAGGCAAAACTGGAGTTGTTTTTTGCTAATAAAAAAATATACACCGTAGAATAAAATCTGTCGATGTCCAGTAAGGGAAAAACTCTAGGACATCGACAGGAGCTAAAACAACGTATTTACAAGGTTTTCTTAAAATGATACAATTAATTATACAATAGTTT
>CALGWE010000116.1:0-1142 GCA_937935915.1 uncultured Clostridia bacterium | reverse complement strand
TAAACAGAGATTGAAAGTAGCAAGATTGCATGAAAGATTAACTAACATTCGTACTGATTACATCAATAAAACAGTCTCTACTATTATCCAGCAAAAACCACGATGGATAACCGTTGAAAACTTAAATGTAAAAGATATGATGAAAAATAAGCATTTATCCAAAGCTATTGCACAACAAAAATTTTATGAATTTAAACTCAAACTAATAAATAAATGTAATGAAAACAATATTGAATTAAGACAAGTAGATAGATTTTATCCATCATCAAAAACTTGTTCATGTGGGTCTATTAAAAATGACTTAAATCTTAGTGATAGAATTTATTCTTGTAAAGCTTGTGGACTTGTAATGGATAGAGATTTAAATGCGAGTATCAATCTTAGAAATGCAAAAACTTATAACATAGCATAATCAAGCGAGTATAAGTATGTACGGACAGGCTAAGTTCGGAATTTACGCCTTTGGAGTGTTGGATCAAACTAGAGTAGATTAAGCACAGCTTATTCAAAATAGGACACGATGAATAAGGAATCAATCTCGATATAGACTTATTTGTCTATGTTTTGAGTAGCAGTAAAAAATGATTTTAGCATCAGCGTCTCCTAGAAGACATGAATTAATTAAACTATTAGTAGATGAAATTACAATCAAGACAAAAGCAGTAGAAGAGATTATTGATCTTAAAGCTTCACCACAAAAAAATGTACAAGACCTTGCAAGAATTAAAGCTTTAGCGGTGGCTGAAGAAAATGAAGAGGAGCTTGTAATTGGAGCAGATACTGTCGTATGCCTAGATGGGCAGATTATGGGTAAACCAAATAGTGCAGCAGAAGCTAAAGCTATGCTCCGTAAGCTTTCAGGTAGAACACATGAAGTATGTACAGGTGTGGCGCTTATTCAAAAAAGTAAAGGAATTGATCAGACCTTTGTAGAAACAACAAATGTAACCATGAAAGCATTAAGTGATGAAGAGATTGAGTATTACGTTGGCACGAAAGAGCCAATGGATAAAGCAGGAAGCTATGGTATTCAAGGCAAAGGTGCATTATATATTTCACACATTGATGGGGATTATTATAATGTAATGGGCTTACCAGTGCATAAACTTTATGAAACATTAAATACAATTAAATAGTAAGCT